>JAEWCA010000032.1 GCA_023390875.1 Actinomycetes bacterium | reverse complement strand
CGCCGGGGCGGGCGCGGACGCCGTCCGTGGCGCCCGCTAACAGCGGCGCGATGCGGTCGAGCGGCGAGAACCGCCACTCCTCCTCGCGCCCGGTCGGGACCGGGAAGTCGGCGACGTCGAACGACGTCTTGCGCGACGCGCGCGACGACTCAGGGACGGTGCCGACGCCGTGCGAGTGGGCACCGTCGGCGGTGGCGCGGGAGTGATCCGTGGAGAGACCCGCGTCGTTCGTGGTGGTCGTCATCAGCCGACGGCCCCTTCCATCTGCAGCTCGATGAGGCGGTTCAGCTCGAGGGCGTACTCCATGGGCAGCTCGCGCGCGATGGGCTCGACGAACCCGCGCACGATCATGGCCATGGCCTCGGTCTCGGGCATGCCTCGGGACATCAGGTAGAACAGCTGGTCCTCGCTCACGCGGGACACCGTGGCCTCGTGGCCCATCGACACGTCGTCCTCGCGGACGTCGACGTACGGGTAGGTGTCCGAGCGGGAGATCTGGTCGACGAGCAGCGCGTCGCACAGCACGTTGGACGCGGAGTGCGAGGCGCCCTCGAGGATCTGCACGAGCCCGCGGTACGACGTGCGACCACCGCCGCGCGCGACGGACTTCGACACGATCGACGACGACGTGTGCGGCGCGGCGTGCACCATCTTCGAGCCGGCGTCCTGGTGCTGGCCCTCGCCGGCGAACGCGATCGACAGCGTCTCGCCGCGGGCGTGCTCGCCCATGAGGTAGATCGCCGGGTACTTCATGGTGACCTTGGAGCCGATGTTGCCGTCGACCCACTCCATCGTCGCGCCCTCGGCCGCGGTCGCCCGCTTCGTCACGAGGTTGTAGACGTTGTTCGACCAGTTCTGGATGGTCGTGTACCGCACGCGCGCGTTCTTCTTGACGATGATCTCGACGACCGCGGAGTGCAGGGAGTCGGACGAGTACACGGGAGCCGTGCAGCCCTCGACGTAGTGCACGTAGGAGCCCTCGTCGGCGATGATCAGCGTCCGCTCGAACTGGCCCATGTTCTCGGAGTTGATCCGGAAGTAGGCCTGCAGCGGGATCTCGACGGGCACGCCCGGCGGCACGTAGACGAACGAGCCGCCCGACCACACGGCCGTGTTGAGCGACGCGAACTTGTTGTCGCCCGGGGGGATCACGGAGCCGAAGTACTGCTCGAAGATCTCGGGGTGCTCGCGCAGACCCGTGTCGGTGTCGAGGAAGATGACGCCCTGCTCCTCGAGCGACTCCTGGATCTGGTGGTAGACGACCTCGGACTCGTACTGCGCGGCGACGCCGGCGACGAGGCGCTGCTTCTCCGCCTCCGGGATGCCCAGCCGGTCGTACGTGCTCTTGATGTCCTCGGGCAGGTCCTCCCAGCTGGTGGCCTGCTTCTCCGTGGAGCGCACGAAGTACTTGATGTTGTCGAAGTCGATGCCCGACAGGTCCGCACCCCACCAGGGCATCGGCTTCTTGTCGAACAGGCGCAGCGACTTCAGGCGCGTCTTGAGCATCCACTCGGGCTCGTTCTTGAGCCGCGAGATCTCACGGACGACGTCCTCGGACAGACCGCGCTTGGCGGTCGCCCCGGCGACGTCCGGGTCGTGCCAGCCGAAGCTGTAGTTGCCGATCGAGGCGATGGCCTCGTCCTGGGTGAGCTGCGGCTGGGCCGCGTTCTCGGTGGGTGCGCTCATGCTGTCGGTCCTTCCATGGCGAGCACGGGGGCGTGGGGGTTCGTGGTGGCGAGCGGCAGGGCCGTCGGGATGTTCGTGGTGCAGACGTGGCCGCCGCCGGCGAGCGTGGCCAGGCGCTGCACGTGGACGCCGAGCAGGCGCGAGAACGCGCGGGCCTCGGCCTCGCACAGCTGCGGGAACTCGTGCGCGACGTCCTGCACGGGGCAGTGGCCCTGGCAGAGCTGGACGGCGAGCCCGCCCGGAGCGGGTCGCGCGCTGGCGGCGTAGCCGTCGTCGGTGAGCGCCTCGGCGAGCACGCGGGCCCGCTCGTCGATGCCGGCGGTCGCGGACATCGACTCGGCGAGCCGGGCCTCGAGGTCGCGCACGCGCTGCTCCGCGAAGCTCTCGACGGCGTCCCGTCCGGCCGTCTCCGCGAGGAAGCGCAGCGCCTGGGTCGCGAGCTCCGAGTACCGGTGCGACAGCGCGGCCTGGCCCCGGCCGGTCACGACGTAGCGGCGGGCCGGACGACCGCGGCGGGCCGGACCCGTCCCGGTGCCCTCGTGCACGGCGATCTGCTCGGTCTGCTCGAGGATCGCGAGGTGCCGGCGGATCCCGGCGGGGGTGAGCTCGAGCTGGGCGGCGAGCTCGGCGGCGGACACGGGTCCGGCGCTCGCGACGAGCTGGAGGACGTGCTGGCGGGTGCCGGCGTCGGACTCGGGGGCGTCGGCGACGGGGGCGGGCAGCGTCGCGCTCATGACACCTCCGGTTCGTCGTCGAGTGCGTCTCCGCGGCCGGTGCTCGGCCCGCGGCGCACCACGGTCCCACCAGGGCCCGCGATATCGGCAACATCCTTGTTGCCGAAATCCATCCCCGCAAGCAAGGTCGCCCTCACCACGCCGGGTCTGGCGGCGTGACGCTCCCCACGTCGGCCGCACGCGACGCAGGACGGCGCTCGGGCCGCGCCTAGACTTCGCTTCCGTGCCCGACACCCCCGCGCTCGAGATCTCCGGGCTCGTCAAGAGGTACGGCGACCGTGCCGTCGTCGACGGCCTCGACCTCGTCGCCCAGCGCGGCCGCGTTACCGCGGTCCTCGGACCCAACGGCGCAGGCAAGACGACCACGGTCGAGTGCTGCGAGGGCCTGCGCACGCCCGACGAGGGCACCGTGCGCGTCCTCGGCCTCGACCCCGCGACGTCCGCCCGCGAGCTGCGCCCCCGCGTCGGCGTGATGCTGCAGGACGGCGGCCTGCCGACGGGGGTGCGCGCGCAGGACATGCTCGCGCACGTCGCCCGGATGTACGCCGCACCGCGCGACCTCGGCGAGCTCACCGAGCGCCTCGGCCTCGGCTCGTTCGGCCGCACCACCGTGCGCCGGCTGTCGGGCGGCCAGCGGCAGCGCCTCGCGCTCGCGGCCGCGATCGTCGGGCGGCCCGAGATCGTCTTCCTCGACGAGCCCAGCGCCGGGATGGACCCGCAGTCGCGACGGGCGGTCTGGGACCTCGTGCGCGAGCTGCGCGACGAGGGCGTCGCCGTGATCCTCACCACGCACCTCATGGACGAGGCCGAGGACCTCGCCGACCACGTCGTCGTGGTCGACCACGGCCGCGTGGTGGCGGAGGGGTCGGTCGGCGCGCTCCTCGCGTCCGCGGAGGACCGCACCCTCCACCTCCAGGCCTCCCCCGGGCTCGACACCACGGCCCTCGCCCTCGCCCTCGGCGACGGCCTCGCTGTCGACGAGACGGTCGCGGGCAGCTACGCCGTCACCGGCGCGGTCACGCCGGGCACGCTCGCGGCGCTCACCGCGTGGCTCGCGCAGCACGACGAGCTCGCCACGCGGATCACCGTCGGGCGTCGCACGCTCGAGGACGTCTTCCTCGACCTCACCGGACGGGACCTGCGATGACCACCACGACGACCCACCCGGGCGCCGCGCCGACGTGGCGACGGGTGCTCGCCCAGACGTCGTTCGAGACGCGCGCGATCCTGCGCAACGGCGAGCAGCTGCTCGTGACGATCGTCGTCCCCGTCATCGTGCTCGTCGGGCTCACCCGCGCCACGTTCGTGGAGCTCGACACGGCGGGCGAGTCGCGGATCGACTTCCTCACCCCGGGCGTCCTGGCCCTCGCCGTCATGACCTCGTCGTTCACGTCGCAGGCCATCGCGTCGTCGTTCGACCGGCGCAACGGTGTGCTGCGGCTGCTCTCGACGACCCCGCTGGGCCGCGGCGGGCTGCTCGCCGGCAAGGTGCTCGGCGTGCTCGGCGTCGAGGTCGTGCAGATCGTCGTCATCGGGCTCACCGCCGTGCTGCTCGGATGGCGCCCCGACCCCGCGGGCGTCGGGCTCGCGCTCGTCGCCGTGGTGCTGGGCACCGGCGCGTTCACGTCGCTCGCGATGCTCGTCGCGGGGACGCTGCGGGCCGAGGCGGTGCTCGCGGTCGCGAACCTCGCGCTGCTCGTGCTCGCGGTCGCCGGCGGGGTCGTCATCCCGGCCTCGCGGCTGCCCGGGCCGCTCGAGCACGTCGCGCTCCTGCTGCCGTCGGGCGCGCTGGGCGAGGCGATGCGCGAGTCGCTGCTGCACGGGGTCCTGCCGCCATGGTCCGTCGTCGTGCTGGTGGCCTGGACGGCCGCCCTGGGGTGGGGCGCGGGCAAGCTGTTCCGCTGGCACTGACGCGCCGTGCCGGGGTGTGACGAGCCTCGCCGTCCCGGCGGCGTGGCCGCCCGGCGGCCGACCGTAGGCTGGTCACCGTGACCGCGCCGACCACGCTCGACCCCGCACCGTCGCTGCTCGACCGGTGGCGGACGCGCTGGGCGCTGCCGGCCGTCTGGGCCAACCTCGTGGGCCAGATCCTCATCGTCGGGACCGGCGGGGCCGTGCGTCTGACGGGCTCCGGGCTGGGCTGCTCGACGTGGCCGCAGTGCGAGCCCGGCGAGTTCACGCCGCAGTTCCACGACGCGACGTCGATCCACCCGTTCATCGAGTTCGGGAACCGGACCGTGAGCGGCGTGCTCGTCGTCGTGGGCCTGGTCGTCGCGCTCCTGGTCTTCACGGACCGGTCCCGCGTGCGGTCGTACCGCTGGCTCGGCCTCGCCCCGCTCGTCGGGGTGCTCGTGCAGGCCGTGATCGGCGGCATCACCGTGCTCGTCGACCTGCACCCCGCGATCGTCGGCAGCCACCTGCTCATCTCCATGGCGCTCGTGGCGGTGTCGATGTGGCTCGTCGTGCGCGCCTCCGAGGGTGACGCGCCGCCCGTCCCGCTCGTCGACCGCACGACTCGCGGGCTCCTGTGGGTGCTGGGTGCGCTCACCGTGGTCGTGCTCGTGCTGGGCGTCGTGACGACCGGGGCCGGGCCGCACTCGGGCGACGACGAGATGGGCTACCGCTTCGCGCTCGACCCGTACCTCGTCGCGCGCGTGCACTCCGCGTCGGTGTGGGCGTTCGTCGTGGTCCTCGCCGTGATCCTGGTCCGCGTGCTCCGCACGGGTGTCACCGGCCGGGCGCGGAGCACCGGGTGGCTCCTGCTCGCCGTGACCCTGGGACAGGGCGTGATCGGGTACGTGCAGCTGTTCACCGGGCTCCCGATCGCCCTCGTCAACCTGCACATGGTGGGCGCCGCGCTGCTCGCCGCGGGCGTGGTGTCGTACGCCGGTTCGCTCCGGGTTCGTGGCGATGTGTCGGAGGTCACACCTACGCTCGCGGTATGACTCCTGCTCCTGCGATCGTCGCGCACGGCCTGGTCAAGAAGTACAAAGAGGTCACCGCCCTCGACGGCGTCGACCTGACCGTCCCCACCGGCACCGTCCTCGGGCTGCTCGGACCCAACGGTGCCGGCAAGACCACCATCGTCCGGATCCTCACCACCCTCCTGCAGCCCGACGCCGGCACCGCCCAGGTCGCCGGCGTCGACGTGCTCGCCGACCCTCGCGCGGTCCGCCGCAAGATCGGCCTCTCCGGCCAGTACGCGGCGGTCGACGAGTACCTCACGGGCTACGAGAACCTCGAGATGATCGGCCGGCTCTACCACCTCGGGCGCAAGCGCTCGAGCGAGCGTGCCCGCGAGCTGCTCGCCTCCTTCCGCCTGGAGGACGCCGCCGACCGCCCCTCCAAGACGTACTCGGGCGGCATGCGGCGCCGGCTCGACCTCGCCGGCGCGCTCGTCGCCGACCCGCCCGTGATCTTCCTCGACGAGCCCACCACCGGCCTCGACCCGCGTGGCCGCACCGAGATGTGGGACGTCATCCAGACGCTGGTCGCCGGCGGCACGACCCTGCTGCTCACCACGCAGTACCTCGAGGAGGCCGACCTGCTCGCCGACGACATCGTCGTCATCGACCACGGGCGGATCATCGCGCACGGCACGTCCGACGAGCTCAAGCAGCAGGTCGGCGGCGAACGCCTCGAGCTGACCGTCCGCGACCCCGCCCGGCTCGACGAGGCGCGCACCCTCCTGGAGCCGCTCGCCGTCGGGACGGCCACGGTCGAGGCCAACCGCCGGGCGCTCATCATCCCCGTGCAGGGGGGCGCCCAGACGCTGACGGAGGCCCTGCGCGTGCTGGACGGAGCGGGCGTGGTGCTCGACGACGTCGGGCTGAGACGACCGACCCTGGACGACGTCTTCCTCTCCCTGACGGGCCACGTGTCCGAGGACGAGGCCGTGGCCGAGAAGGCGGGTGTGTGATGTCCGCGACCGTGTTCACCGACGCCTACGTCGTCGCCAAGCGCAACATCATCAAGATCAAGCGGGTCCCGGACCTGCTGGTCTTCACGACGCTCTCGCCCATCATGTTCGTCCTGCTGTTCGCGTACGTGTTCGGCGGCGCGATCAACGTCCCGGGCGGCGGGGACCCGGACGCCTACCGCGAGTTCCTCATGGCGGGGATCTTCGCCCAGACCGTCATCTTCGGTGCCACGATCACGGGCGCGGGTCTCGCCGACGACATCAAGAAGGGCATCATCGACCGGTTCCGGTCCTTGCCCATGGCGCCCTCCGCGGTCCTCACCGGCCGGACGCTGTCGGACGTCGTCAACAACGTCATCGTGCTCGTCGTCATGGCGCTCACCGGTCTGCTCGTCGGCTGGGGCATCCACAGCTCCCCCGCCGAGGCCGCGCTGGGCTTCCTGCTGCTCCTCGTGTTCGCGTACGCCATCTCGTGGGTCATGGCGTGGCTCGGGATGCTCGTGCCGAGCGTCGAGGTGTTCAACAACGCGACGTTCATCTTCATCTTCCCGCTCACGTTCGTCGCGAACACGTTCGTGCCGCTCGAGACGCTGCCCGGACCCCTGCAGACGTTCGCCGAGTGGAACCCCGTGTCGGCCGTGACGCAGGCGTCGCGCGAGCTGTTCGGCAACATCCCGCCAGGCGTCCCGACGCCCGACGCGTGGCCGCTGCAGCACGCCGAGATCTACACGCTCATCTGGACCGGCGTGTTCCTGCTGATCTTCGTCCCGCTCGCCAACGCGCAGTACCGGCGGTCGACGAGCCGCTGAGACGACGGACGCCGGCC
>JAEWCA010000026.1 GCA_023390875.1 Actinomycetes bacterium | reverse complement strand
CCGTCCGCTGGTACACGACGACCCTGCTCGGCGACCGGGACTACGCGCGGTACGTCGAGCACCACGCCCGCGCGCATCCCGGCACGGAGCCGGTGTCCGAGCGCGAGTACTGGCGCGCGCGGCACGCCGAGCAGGACGCCCGCCCCGCGGCGCGCTGCTGCTGACGCGGCCCCGCCCGCCCGCGGAATCCCGGGTCCCGAACCGTCCCGGGCTTGGTAGCCTGTCCCGGTCGCGACTGGCGCAGAGGTGGGGAACCACCGGGGAGCGACGCAGCAGCAGACTTCGGGTCGGACGCCTGGGCCCACGGTCACCACACCGCTGGTGTGCGTGCCCGTCCGTGTGCCGGGTGCGACCACGAGCTTCGACAAGCCGTCCGCTGATGCCTGAGGAGTGTCCATGAGCGCCGACAACACCCCGATCCTCGACCAGAACATCTCCGAGCTCGACCCGGAGATCGCCGCCGTCCTCGACGGCGAGCTCGCCCGCCAGCAGGGCACGCTCGAGATGATCGCGTCCGAGAACTTCGTGCCGAAGGCCGTCCTGCAGGCGCAGGGCTCCGTGCTCACCAACAAGTACGCCGAGGGCTACCCGGGCCGCCGCTACTACGGCGGCTGCGAGCAGGTCGACGTCGCCGAGAACATCGCGATCGACCGCGCCAAGGCCCTGTTCGGCGCCGAGCACGCGAACGTCCAGCCGCACTCGGGCGCCACGGCCAACGCCGCCGTGCTGCACGCGCTCATCAACGCGGGCGACAAGATCCTCGGCCTCGAGCTGGCCCACGGCGGCCACCTCACGCACGGCATGCGGATCAACTTCTCCGGCAAGCTCTACGACGTCGCGTCGTACGGCGTCGACCCGCAGACGTTCCTCGTCGAGCCCGAGGCCGTGCGCAAGGCCGCGCTCGAGCACCGCCCCGACGTCATCATCGGCGGCTGGTCCGCCTACCCGCGGCACCTCGACTTCGAGGCGTTCCGGTCCATCGCCGACGAGGTCGGCGCGAAGCTCTGGGTCGACATGGCGCACTTCGCGGGCCTCGTCGCCGCCGGTCTGCACCCGTCGCCCGTCCCGCACTCCGACGTCGTCTCGTCGACCGTGCACAAGACCATCGGCGGCCCCCGCTCGGGCTTCATCCTGAGCAAGGAGGAGTACGCCAAGAAGATCGACTCCGCCGTGTTCCCGGGCCAGCAGGGCGGCCCGCTCATGCACGTCGTCGCCGCGAAGGCCGTCGCGTTCAAGGTTGCCGGCACGGAGGACTTCAGGGCCCGCCAGCAGCGCACGCTCGACGGCGCCCGCATCATCGCGGACCGCCTGAACGCGCCCGACGTGGCCGCGGCCGGCGTCTCGGTGCTCACCGGCGGCACCGACGTGCACCTCGTGCTCGTCGACCTGCGCCACTCGGACCTCGACGGCCAGCAGGCCGAGGACCTCCTGCACGCCGCGGGCATCACGGTGAACCGCAACGCCGTCCCGTTCGACCCGCGCCCCCCGCGCGTCACGTCCGGCCTGCGCATCGGCACGCCCGCGCTCGCGACGCGCGGCTTCGGCGACGCCGAGTTCACCGAGGTCGCCGACATCATCGCGAACGCGCTGGTCAACGGTGCCGCGACGGACGTCGAGGCGCTCAAGGCGCGGGTGGCCAAGCTGACCGAGGCGTTCCCGCTGTACGGCGACCTGAAGCAGTACTGATGACGGCACAGATCCTCGACGGGACCGCGACCGCGGCCCGGATCAAGGGCGAGCTCACCGAGCGGGTCGCGGCGCTCGCGGCCCGGGGCGTCGTGCCCGGGCTCGGCACGCTGCTCGTCGGCGACGACCCCGGCTCGCGCTGGTACGTCGCCGGCAAGCACAAGGACTGCGCCGAGGTCGGCATCTCCTCGATCCGCGAGGACCTGCCGGCGGACGCGACGCAGGAGGACATCGAGGCCGCGGTGCGCCGGCTGAACGACGACCCGGCCTGCACCGGGTTCATCGTGCAGCTGCCGCTCCCGAAGGGCATCGACACCAACCGCGTGCTCGAGCTGATCGACCCCGACAAGGACGCCGACGGGCTGCACCCGACGAACCTCGGGCGCCTGGTGCTGCGGGTCAACGAGCCCGTCACGTCGCCGCTGCCGTGCACGCCGCGCGGCATCGTCGACCTGCTGCTGCGGCACGACGTCGACCTGCGCGGTGCGGACGTCGTGGTGGTCGGCCGTGGCGTCACGGTCGGGCGGTCGATCGGGCTGCTGCTGACGCGTCGTGAGCTCAACGCGACCGTCACGCTCACGCACACCGGCACCGCCGACCTGGCCGAGCACACGCGCAACGCCGACGTCGTCATCGCGGCGGCGGGCGTGCCGGGCATCATCACGGCCGACATGGTCAAGCCCGGTGCCGCGGTGGTCGACGTGGGCGTGTCCCGCGCGACCGACCCCGAGACCGGCAAGAGCCGCGTCGTCGGCGACGTCGACCCGGGCGTGCGCGAGGTCGCGGCGTGGGTGTCGCCCAACCCGGGCGGCGTCGGGCCGATGACGCGCGCGATGCTGCTGAGCAACGTGGTCGACACGGCGGAGCGCCTGTCCGCCTGAGCTCGTGCCCGTCACGAACGGCCGTCCCGGACCCGGGGCGGCCGTTCGTCGTCCGGCCGGGTCGAGCGACGAGTGGCAGCCTGGACCCTGACCGCAGCGCCGCGTCTCGGGAGGGATCGTCATGGGCAGGATCCACACGCACCTCTGGTTCGCCGACCAGGCCGAGCAGGCCGCCGAGTTCTACGTCTCCGTGATCCCGAACTCGTCCATCACGTCGGTCGTCAAGGCGCCGCCGGGCGTGCCCGACGTCCCCGAGGGCGCCGTGTTCGTCGTCGACCTGCTGCTCGACGACCACCAGGTCACGCTGCTCAACGCCGGCCCGACGTTCCAGCTCGACGAGGCGTTCTCGTTCGTCCTCGACTGCGGCGACCAGGCCGAGATCGACCACTACTGGGACGCGCTCGTCGAGGGCGGCGGCGAGCACAGCCAGTGCGGCTGGCTCAAGGACCGGTTCGGGGTGTCGTGGCAGGTGGTGCCCGCGGGGTTCAACGACATGCTCGGGGACGACGCCGACCCCGGGGCGCGCGCCCGGGCGATGGCCGCGGTGCTCACGATGACCAAGCTCGACATCGCGGCGATCGAGGCGGCGTTCGAGGGCACCGCCTGACGTCGTCGCCACGTGACCGGCACCTCACCGCGGCTCGGCCGGCCTGTCGGCGAGGTCGTGTTGGATGGTCCGGTGCTGACCATCGCGAGCGTCAACGTCAACGGGATCCGGGCCGCCTTCAAGCGCGGCATGGGGGAGTGGCTGGAGGCCCGCCGGCCCGACGTGCTGCTGCTGCAGGAGGTCCGGGCGACGGACGAGATCCTCGCGGACCACCTGTCGAGCGACGAGTGGCACCTGGCGCACGAGGCGAGCGAGACGAAGGGCAGGGCGGGCGTCGCGATCGCGTCCCGGCTCCCGATGGACGCGGTCCGGATCGGCTTGCGCACGGGCGTGACCGGCGACTCGGGGCGCTGGGTCGAGGCGGACCTCGCGCTGCCCGGGCACGACGGCGCCCCCGCACGCACGCTCACGGTCGTGTCGACGTACCTGCACTCCGGCACCGTCGGCACGCCCTCGATGGACGAGAAGTACGCGTTCCTCGACCACGTGACGTCGCGGCTCGCGGACATCGCCGAGCAGGGCGGCTACGCCGTCGTCGCGGGCGACGTGAACATCGCGCACCGCGAGGCCGACATCAAGAACTGGAAGGGCAACCTCAAGTCGGCGGGCTTCCTGCCGCGTGAGCGCGCGTACCTGGACCGCTGGTTCGACGACCTCGGGTGGCACGACCTGGGGCGCGAGCTCGGCGGCGAGGGTCCGGGGCCGTTCACGTGGTGGTCGTGGCGCGGGCAGGCGTTCGACAACGACGCGGGGTGGCGCATCGACTACCAGATCGCGACCCCGGACCTCGCGGACGCCGCCGTGAGCGCGACGGTCGACCGGGCCGAGACGTACGCGGCGCGGTTCTCCGACCACGCCCCCGTGGTGGTCGTGTACGACCTCTGACGGTCAGCCGACGGGCGGCTCACCCGAGGTGCCCGCAGGGCCGCCCGGCGCGGTGTGCGGCGCCGGGGTGGCCTCGAGCCGGGCGTCGTCGGTGTCGGCGGCGGCGGTGTCCGCGGGGTCGTCGTGGGAGGGGACCGGCAGCTCGCGCATGCGGAGCATGGGCGACAGGACCACCGGCAGGGCGGCGACGAGCATGCCGAGCGCGCCGACCCACAGGGTCGGGACGACGCCCGCCCGGGTGCCGAGCCAGCCGCCCAGCAGGCCGCCGATGGGCATGGTGCCCCACACGATGAACCGGACCGAGGCGTTCATGCGGCCGAGCAGCGCGGGCGGGCACAGCCGCTGCCGGAAGCTCACCTGCGCGACGTTGTAGACGACCACGGCGAAGTAGAACGTCACGCCGCTCACGATGAGCAGCACCTGCGGGTCGATCGACGTCGACGCCGACAGCGGGATGAGCGCGTACGTCGGGAAGCACAGCAGCGCGGACAGCGGGATGATCCGCCCCTCGCCGACCCAGCGGGCCAGCCGGTCGGCGACGACCGCGCCGACGAGCCCGCCGACCGCGGACGCCGACAGCACGGTGCCCCACGCGGCGGTGCCGAGGTCGAGCGTGCGGAGCACGTAGATCGCGGTCACCGCGCCGGCGATCGAGTTGAAGAGGTTGGACAACGACGTGCACGCGACGATCCGGCGCAGCAGCGGCTGGTGGACGACGAACGAGAGACCCTCGGCGATCTCGGTCTTGAGCGGGCGGCGCGTCTCCGGGGCGGGCGGCGTCTCCTCGTGCCGGATCCGTCCCACCGCGAACGCGGAGACCAGGTACGTCACGACGTTGAGGCCGATGAGTGCCGGTGCGGTGACGACGCGGAGCAGCACGCCGCCGAGCGCGGGGGCGGCGATCTGCGCGACGGACTGGGTGGCCTGCAGCTTGGAGTTGCCCTCGACGATGTGGTCGAGCCCGACCAGCCCGGGCACGTAGCTCTGGTGCGCGACGTCGAAGAACACGCTCGCGGCGCTGACGACCAGGCCCGCGACGATGAGCAGCCACATCGACGCGTTGCCCGTGACGGCCGCCGCGACGACGACCGCGAGCACGACGGCCCGCACGAGGTCGGACACGATGAGCACCTTGCGCTTGCGCATCCGGTCGACCCACGCGCCGGCCGGGAGGCCGATGACCAGGAACGCCGCGGTCTCGGCGGCGGTGAGGGCACCCATCTGCCACTCGGTCGCGGCGAGGTGCTGGACCGCGTAGACGGGCAGCGCGAGGCCGGTGAGCTGTGCGCCGAGCTGGCCGAACGCGTCGCCGGTCCACAGCCGCCGGAAGTCGGCGTGGTGGATCAGCGACCGGTGGGTCGTCGCGGGGGGCGTCGTGGTGCTCACGGCTCCCAGGATGAAGAACCGATTGGGAAAAGTCAATCAGTGCGATGATGGACCCATGAGCGAGCCGCAGACCGAGCCGCAGACCGAGCCGACGCCGACCGCCGCCGACCGCGACGCCGACGCGCGCGCCCTCGCGTCGACCCTCCGCATCCGCATCCTGCGGCTCTGCCTCGACGAGGCGCTCACCAACCGGGAGATCGCGGCCCGGCTCGACAAGAACCCCGCGACCGTCCTGCACCACGTCCGCACGCTCGTCGACCGCGGGTTCCTCGTCGCCGAGCCCGTCCGGCGCGGCGCCCGCGGCTCGCGTGAGGTGCCGTACCGGGCGACGGGCAAGTCGTGGCGGACACCCGGCGGCGCGGGCCGGACACGCGTGCTGATCGACGCGTTCCTCGAGGAGTTCGCCCTCGTGCGCGAACCCGACGACGTGCAGATGGCACGGCTCGGCCTGCGTCTCGACGAGGACGCGTACCGCGAGCTCAGCGAGCGCGTCGGGGCGCTGCTGCAGGAGTACGCCGCACGGCCCGCGACCCCCGGCGGCACGCCGTACTCGCTGTTCTACGTGCTGCACGAGGACATGACCCGGGGGCCGCTGCTCCCGCGCGAGCCGGCCGCGACGGACGGCACGGC
>JAEWCA010000017.1 GCA_023390875.1 Actinomycetes bacterium | reverse complement strand
GGGCCGGCCGGCTGCTCGCCGACGTAGGCCGGGGGAGCGACGGGCGGGCCGACGGGCGGCGCGACGGGCGGGGCGGACGGGGGGCCGCTCGGCGGCTGGTCGGGGTAGGTCATGACGATCTCCTCGGTGCGCGGGTCCGTGCCGGACGGCCGGACGGTGGCACGAGGACGCTATCGGTTGCGTGCCGCCGGCCTCGGGACATTTCCCCGGGTGGTCGCCGTCCGCCCCGTCGGCGCCTCGAGGTCAGACCGGTCCGGAGCGGGGCAGGGCCGTACGGACGTCGGTCCGGGAGAAGTCGTCGCCCACGAACAGGAGCGGTTCGTCGGCCGCGGTCGCCAGCGCGTACGCGTAGCAGTCGCCGAGGTTCAGCCGGGCGGGGTGGCCGCTGCCGCGTCCGAAGGCGCGGTAGGCGGCCGCGGCGAGCGTCGCGTGCTCGGGGGTCAGGGCGACGACCTCGACGCCGATCCTGTGCAGCAGCGCGTCGAGCCGGCGGTGCTGCTGGGGGGCGGCCCGTGCGGCGACCACGGCCGCGAGCTCGACGTAAGTCGCCGCGGACATCCGCGCGCCGGGCGCCGAGAGGAGCGCCGCCACGAGCGCGTCGGCCTCGGGCTCGCCGAGCAGGATCGCGACGACGGCGGACGTGTCGACGATCACCGGGGGAGCCCGTGCTCGTCGTACAGCTCGGCGTCAGACCGGCGGATCCGCTCGCGGTCGCGCGGTGTCAGGTCGGACTGGAACTCGACGACGATGCGGGCGACCTCCGCGCGGCTCGCGTCGGTCGGCGCCGACCGCTCGAGCTCGGCGAGGCGCCGCGCGACGGCGTCCTCGACGGCGCTCGTCTGCGACTGTCCGGTGAGCTCGGCGAGCCGTCGGACGAGCGCGTGCGTGCGCTCGTTCTTGATGTTGAGCGACATGGTGGCACTCTACCGTCCAGCGGGTCGACGTCTACCCTGGCGCTCCGGCGGGGGAGGGCGCTCGAAGGGCGCGCCGGCGGGCGACCGCGCGGTCCACGACGGGCTGCCCGAGCAGCACGCCCGCGAGCACCACGACCACACCGGTGACCTGCAGCGCCGAGAGGTGCTCGCCCGCGACCACCACGCCGAGCAGCACACCGGTGACGGGGTTGAGCAACCCGACGAGCCCGACCGTGCCCGCGGGCAGGTGGCGCAGGCCCGTGAACCACGCGAGGTAGGCGAGAGCGGTCGCGACGAGCGAGACGTAGACGAACCCGAGCACCGCGCGGCCGTCGAGCGGCGGTGGTCCGCCCTCGACGACGAGGGCGACGGGCACGAGCACGAGCCCGCCCGCGACGAGCTGCCACGCGGTCGACGACACGACGTCGACGCCGTCGCTCCAGCGCGCCGCGAGCACGAAGCCGACGCTCGACATCGCCATCGCGCTCACGGACGCGAGCAGCCCGAGCGGGTCGATCGCGCCGGCACCGGTGAGCACCGTCGCCGCGACCCCGACGACGCCGAGGCCTGCGCCGGCGGCCGCGAGCGGTCGGGGCCGCTGGGCGAGCAGGGCCCACGCGACCAGCATCATCACGACGGGCGAGGTCGCCATGACGGTCGACGCGACGCTCGTCGTCAACAGCTGCGCGGCGACGTAGACGAGCGCGAAGAACGCGCCCATGGTGAGCGTGCCGAGCACGAGCGAGCGCCACCACCACGCGCCGCGCGGGAGGCGCCGGGCGACGAGCAGCAGGACGAGCCCGGCGGGCAGCGCGCGCAGCACCGCGCCCCACAGCGCGGCGTCGGCGGGCAGCGCGTGCCGGGTGACCCAGTACGTGGTCCCCCACGTGATCGGTGCGACGGCCGTGACGAGCGACCAGCGGGTCGAAGTATCTTCCACGGAAGACAATCTATCTTCCGTGGAAGATATCGTCGACCCCGTGACCGATGACCGACCCGACCGGCTCGACCTCATCCAGCGTGCGTGGCGCACGGAGCGCCCCGACCTCGACGTCCGCCCCCAGGGCGTCATCGGGCGCCTGCACCGCGTCGCCGGCCACCTCACCGCCGAGCTCACCGCCGTGTACCAGCAGCACGGGCTGGGCGAGGGCGACTTCGACGTGCTCGCGACGCTCCGTCGTGCCGGCGCCCCCTACGAGCGCACGCCGACCGATCTCGCGGCCAACACGCTCGTCACGTCCGGGGCGATGACGAAGCGGGTCGACCGGCTCGAGCGGGCCGGGCTCGTCACGCGCAGACCCAGCGACGTCGACGGGCGCGGCCGGGTCGTCGCCCTCACCGCGCGCGGCAAGGACGTGATCGACGCCGCGTTCACGGACCACATGGCGAACGAGCGCCGCCTGGTCGACGCGCTCGACGCCGACGACGCCGCCCAGCTCGAACGCCTGCTCAAGCGCTGGCTCGCGGTGTTCGAGGAGCCGTCCTCACGCGCCTGACCCGGGCCGCGACCACATGACCGGACGACGACGGCGTCCGGGTGTGCCCGGTTGCGGCCCGATCGCCCCCGCGTAGCGTGACCTGCGATTCGTCGACGACGACGCAGGGGGCAGCATGGTCGCGCAGCCGCAGGTCGAGCTCGTCCGGACCGACCCGGAGCTCCCGCCGGTCGGCGTCGTGGAGCGCGGTCCCACGTCGCCCGCCCGACGGGTCGGGCTGGTCGTGGTCGCGGTGCTGGGCGGCGTCGCGTGGTCCGTCCTCGCGCTCGTGCGGGGCGAGCACGTCAACGCGGTCTGGTTCGTGTTCGCGGCCGTGTGCACCTACGTCATCGCGTACCGCTTCTACGCCCGGCTCGTCGAGTCGCGGATCGTGCGGCCGCGCGACGACCGGGCGACGCCCGCCGAGCAGCTCGACAACGCCAAGGACTTCATGCCGACCGACCGGCGGGTCCTGTACGGGCACCACTTCGCGGCCATCGCCGGCGCCGGACCGCTCGTCGGCCCCGTGCTCGCGGCCCAGATGGGCTACCTGCCCGGCACGGTGTGGATCATCGTCGGCTGCGTGCTCGGCGGCGCCGTGCAGGACTACCTCGTGCTCGCGCTGTCCGTGCGGCGGCGCGGTCGCAGCGTCGGGCAGATGGCGCGCGACGAGCTCGGCCGGGTCGGCGGGGTCGCGGCCCTGGTCGCCGTGTTCGTCATCATGATCATCCTCATCGCCGTGCTCGCCCTCGTGGTCGTCAACGCGCTCGCGCAGAGCCCGTGGGGCGTGTTCTCCCTGGCGATGACGATCCCGATCGCGCTGTTCATGGGTGTGTACCTCCGCGTGCTGCGACCGGGCCGGGTCTCCGAGGTCACGCTCATCGGCGTCGCCCTGCTGCTGCTCGCGATCGTCGCGGGCGGGTGGGTCGCCGAGACGTCGTGGGGGCAGGACTGGTTCACGCTGAGCCCCGTCGCGCTGTCCTGGTGGCTCGCGGGGTACGGCTTCGCGGCGTCCGTGCTGCCCGTCTGGCTGCTGCTCGCGCCGCGCGACTACCTGTCGACGTTCATGAAGGTCGGCACGATCGTGCTGCTCGCCGTGGGCATCCTCGTCGCCCGCCCCGAGGTGCAGGCGCCCGCGGTGTCGCAGTTCGCGCTGCGCGGCGACGGGCCCGTGTTCGCCGGGGCGCTGTTCCCGTTCCTGTTCATCACGATCGCGTGCGGCGCGCTGTCCGGGTTCCACTCGCTCATCGCGTCCGGTACCACGCCGAAGATGCTCGAGAAGGAGAGCCAGGCCAAGCTCATCGGCTACGGCGGCATGATGATGGAGTCGTTCGTCGCGGTGATGGCGCTGGTCACGGCCGTGGTCATCGACCAGCACCTCTACTTCGCGATCAACGCCCCGGCCGGCGCCACGGGCGGGACCCCCGAGACCGCTGCCGCGTACGTCAACGGGCTCGGCCTGAGCGGCACGCCCATCACGCCGGGGGAGATCCAGCAGGCGGCCACCGCGGTCGGCGAGGAGACCGTCGTCTCGCGGACCGGCGGGGCGCCGACGCTCGCGCTCGGGATGTCGCAGGTGCTCAGCAGCGTGGTCGGCGGTTCCGGGCTGGCGGCGTTCTGGTACCACTTCGCGATCATGTTCGAGGCGCTGTTCATCCTCACGACGGTCGACGCCGGCACGCGCGTCGCCCGGTTCATGCTGTCCGACAGCCTCGGCAACCTCCCGGGTCCGGCCCGCAAGTTCCGCGACCCGTCGTGGCGCGTCGGAGCCTGGGCGTGCGCGCTCGTCGTCGTCGCCCTGTGGGGCGCGATCCTGCTCATGGGCGTCACCGACCCGCTCGGCGGCATCAACACGCTGTTCCCGCTGTTCGGCATCGCCAACCAGCTGCTCGCCGCCGTCGCCCTCACGGTCGTCACCGTGGTCGTGGTGAAGAAGCGGCTGTACCGGTGGGTGTGGATCCCCGCGCTCCCGCTCGCCTGGGACCTCGCCGTGACGATGACCGCGTCGTACCAGAAGATCTTCAGCGCCGAGCCGCGCATCGGGTACTGGGCGCAGCACCGGGCGTTCCAGGACGCACGCTCGGCCGGCGAGCAGTCGTTCGGCGTCGCGAAGACGCCCGCCGAGATGGACGCCGTGATCCGCAACACCGCGATCCAGGGGACGCTGTCGATCGTGTTCGCCGGGCTCGTGCTCGTCGTCGTCGCGGCCGCGATCGTGGTCGTCGTGCGGTCCGTGCGGGCCGGAGGCCTGCCGACCACCGAGGACCCCGAGGTGCCGTCGCGCCTGTTCGCGCCGAAGGGCATGATCCCGACGCCCGCCGAGCGCGAGGTCCAGGCGCAGTGGGACGCCCGGGACGCCGAGCGGGTGGGGAGCGGGGCGACGACGTGAGCGACGCGACCGCCGTCCGGCACGGCACCGTACGTCTCGGGCGCGCACTCGTCCGCGG
>JAEWCA010000570.1 GCA_023390875.1 Actinomycetes bacterium | reverse complement strand
GTCCACGTGTTCGGCGACGGCGCGCAGCTCACCCTGCTCGCCGACCTCGCCGACCAGGGCGCGATCAGCACGCGCGTCGCCGCGACGTACCCGCTGGCGGACGCCGCGTACGCGTACAAGACGGTCGCCGCCGGTGGCCTGCGCGGGACGGTGCTGCTGGTGCCCTGACGCCGGGACGTCAGGACCCGTGCGACGGCGAGCCGGCAGCGACCGGCTCGCCGTCCGCGGGCGCCCCGTCGTCGCTCGTCCGGAACGTGCCCGTGAACTGCACGGGCGACCCGGGCGACACCGTGAACCGCTGCCCGCGGTGGCTCGCCGACAGCGGGCCGCCGCTGAGCACGGAGTACGTGACGCGGTGCGGCTCGATGTCGACCTCGAGCACCGACCCGCGGATCCGCAGCGGGAACCGCAGGCGCCGGCCGCGCGTCGGGAGCATGGGCGAGAACTGCGTGCCCCTCCACCGGTACCCGGCGAACCCCTGCACGAGCGCCATCCACGTGCCGCCCGCCGAGGCGACGTGCACGCCGTCGCGCAGGTTCCCGGCGGTGTCGGCGACGTCGATCGCGACCGCGTCCACGAGGTACTCCTCCGCGGTGCGGAACTTGCCGACGTCGACCGCCGCGATCGCCTGGATGCACTCCGACAGCGACGAGTCGCCCGTGGTCAGCGGGTCGTAGTACTCGAAGATGCGCCGCCGCTCCTCGGCGGTGAACCGCTCCGGCAGCAGCACGGTCGCGAGCACGACGTCGGCCTGCTTGATGACCTGGTGCCGGTAGATGACGAGCGGGTGGAAGTTCAGCAGCAGCGGGTACTTGTCCTCCGGGGTGCCGTCGAAGTCCCACCGGGGCAGCTCGAGGAAGTTCTCGTCCTGCAGGTGCACGCCGGCCTTGTCGTCGTACGGCACGAAGATGTTCGCCGCGGCCCGACGCCACCGCTCCTCCTCGTCGTCCCGCAGCCCGACCTTCTCGATGAGGGCCTGCAGGTCGGACGGTGACTCGGCCCGCAGCCGCGCGACCGCGTCGGCCGCCGCCCGCATGTTCTCGGCGGCCATGACGTTCGTGTAGAGGTTGTTGTCGACGACCGTCGAGTACTCGTCGGGGCCGGTGACCTTGTGGATGACGAACTTCCCGTCGAGCCGGTCCGAGAAGAACCCGAGGTCGAGCCACATCCGGGCCGTCTCGACGAGCAGCTCGACGCCGTACCGGAACAGCAGCTCGGTGTCGCCCGTGACCTCGACGTACTGCTCCAGGGCGTACGCCACGTCGGCGTTGATGTGGTACTGCGCGGTGCCCGCCTCGAAGTACGCGGACGCCTCCTCACCGTTGATCGTGCGCCACGGGAACAGCGCACCCGAGCACCCGACCTCGACGGCCCTGCGGCGCGCGTCGGGCAGCATCCGCACGCGGTGCATGAGCAGGCTGCGCGCGATCGTCGGCGACGTGTGGATGAGGAACGGCAGCAGGTACGCCTCGGTGTCCCAGAAGTAGTGGCCCTCGTACCCCGTGCCGGTGAGGCCCTTCGACGGGACGCCGTGGCCCTCGCTGCGCCACGACGCCTGCAGCAGCGCGAACTGGCTGAGGTGCAGCGCCTGCTGGGCGGCCGTCGCCCCCTCCCAGACGACCTCGCTGCGACCCCAGAAGTCCGCGACCTGCGCCTCGTGCTCGTCGACGACCACGTCACGGCCCGACGCCCGCGCCTGGTGCAGCGTCAGCCCCGTCCGGTCCGCGAGCTCCGCGCAGTCCTCGGCGCCGTAGTGGTACGCGAGCCACTTCGTGAGGCCGGCGGGCACGCCGACCTGCGCGTCGACCTCGACCACGACGTGCGCTCGCGTCGCGTCGGCGGTCGTCCGGACGTACGTGACGGCCGGGTCGTCGAGGTCGTGGTCCATGCCCGCCGCCACGGCC
Organism: Actinomycetes bacterium; assembly: GCA_023390875.1. GTDB lineage: Bacteria > Actinomycetota > Actinomycetes > Actinomycetales > Cellulomonadaceae > Cellulomonas. Next base: position 796 of record JAEWCA010000570.1, on the reverse strand, counting down.
AGCCCGCTGCTGCGGGTGCGGTACGTGCGCACGACCCGCAGGTCGTCGACCTGCTCGACGTCCGGCACGAGGGTCCCGTGGGCCAGCGCACGGGTCTGGCGCGGGTCCACCGGGGCCTCCTCGGGCGGCGCCGTCCTCGGCGTGACCAGCTGCGACGCGAGCAGCACGCGGGCCGGGGCGTCGAGCGCCGTCACCTCGTACCGCAGGCACGCGAGGTGCCGCCGGGCCAGCGACACGAGCCGTTCGGTGCGGACCCGGAACCGCCGGCCGTCGCGCAGCCGGTACACGAAGGTGCGCTCCAGCACGCCTCGACGCATGTCGAGGACCCGCTCGAACTCCTCGATCTCGGCCGTCTCCGACGTCACAGGGGTGTCGTCGACGAGCAGCCGGATCGTCGTGCCGTCCGGCACCGGCTGGATCGTCTGGCCCGTCGTCGCGAACCCGAACGCCGTCTCCGGGTACACGATCGGCCACGTCTCGTGGAACCCGTTGAGCAGGGTGTCCGGCGTGAGCGACGGCGTGCCCTCCTCGAACGCGCCGCGGATCCCGAGGTACCCGTTCGACAGCGCGAACAGCGTCTCCGTCTGCTCGACGAACTCCGGGTTGAACGACCGCTCCACGAGCCGCCACGGGTCCACGGGGTAGTCGGACGACGACGCGACGATCCGGCGCGCCGCCGCCATCAGGTGGTGCCGGCGCGGGCCCGAGCGGTGCAACGCGTCGTCGGGGGCCGCGAGCAGCTCGCCCAGGTCGTCCACGACGACGTCGGCGCCGCTCGCCCGCAGCGCGTCCGCGT
>JAEWCA010000509.1 GCA_023390875.1 Actinomycetes bacterium | reverse complement strand
TCGGCGACCGGGCCGGTCGCCGACGTCGTCGGGCCTGTCTGGTCTGGCGGGGTCAGCGGGTCAGCGCCGACGGAACACGCTCAGGCGGAGCACCCTCACGCGGTGGCGGCGGCCACCTCGACCACCTCGTCCTCGTCGTGCGGTCCGTGCCCGCCGGCGCCCGGGCCGCCGCGGACGGCGAACGCCGCCGGGATCGCGAGCAGCGAGATCCCGGCCCCGACGAGGAACGCGACGTGCGCTCCCCCGGCCGTCGACTCGACGACGTCGGCACCGCCGCGTGCGAGCGTCGCCGCCTGTGCCGTGAGCACCGTGACGAACAGGGCCGTCCCGGCGGCGCCCGCGACCTGCTGGACGGTGCCCACCACCGCGCTGCCGTGCGAGTAGAGCCGGCCCGGCAGCGAGCCGAGGGCCGACGTGAACAGGGGCGTGAACATCAGCGCGAGACCCGCGCTCAGCACGACGTGCGCGGTGAGCAGCAGCCACGGCGAGCTCGTCGACGTGAGCAGCGTGAACGCCCACGCCCCGGCGCTCACCACGACCGCACCCGGCACGAGCAGCACACGCGGCCCGAACCGGTCGTACGCGCGGCCGACGCTCGGGGCCAGCAGACCCATGAGCAGGCCGCCCGGCAGCAGCAGCAGACCGGTCTGCAGCGCGTCGAGCCCGAGCACCACCTGCGCGAACAGGGGCACGAGGATCAGCGTGCCGAACAGCGACATCATCGAGATCGCCATGACGCCGACCGAGATCGCGAACGCGGGCGTCGAGAAGGTCCGCAGGTCGAGCAGCGCGTCGTCCACCCGCTGCAGGCGCAGCTGCCGCGCCACGAACACGACGAGCCCCACGACGCCGACCCCGAGCGAGATCCACGTCGAGGCGGCGACACCCGTCGTCGCGGCTGCGCCGAGCCCGCTGAGCCCGTACACGAGACCGCCGAACGCGAGCGCGGACAGGATCACGGAGGGCACGTCGACGCGCGCCGTGCGGGGGTCGGTGAGGTTCGGCATGCGGGCCGCACCGAGCGCGAGCGCGGCGAGGGCGACGGGCAGGACGAGCACGAACAGCCAGCGCCACGGCAGCACGCTCAGCACGAGCCCCGAGATCGTCGGGCCGATGGCGGGCGCGACCGAGATGACGATCGAGATGTTGCCCATCGTGCGGCCCCGGCTCGCCGGCGGCGTCACGGTCATGACGGTCGTCATGAGCAGCGGCAGCATGATCGCCGTGCCGCTCGCCTGCACGACACGGCCGGCGATGAGCACCGCGAACCCGGGCGCCAGCGCGCAGATGAGCGTGCCGGCGCTGAACAGGCCCATCGCGGTGAGGAACGTCGTGCGGGTCGTGAGCCGCTGGATGAGGAAGCCGGTCACGGGGATGACGACGGCCATCGTGAGCATGAACGCCGTGGTGACCCACTGGGCGGTGCTCGCGGGGATCGCGAGGTCCGTCATGAGGTGCGGCAGCGCCACGCCCATCACGGTCTCGTTGAGGATCACGACGAACGTCGAGATGAGCAGCAGACGGACCGCGAGTCGGTCGCGGCCCACGGTGTCGGGGGTCGCCGTCGGTGCGGACGGGAGGGTGGCGGTCGTGTCGGTCACGGGGATGTCCTCACGGGTCGGTGGCCGGAAAGCGGGTCTCACCCTCAGGTCGAAGCGCGAACCGCCATTTAGACATACTCGTGCCCGCTCTGTCCCCTCAATTCGTCGCGCGGCCGTCGCATTCCGCGGCGCGGCGGGACGTCACCGCCCGGAGCGGTCCAGCAGTCCTCGCACGTAGGAGGCCTGCCCGGCGTGCTGGAGGTCGTCGGCAGCGATGCTCACGAGCCGGACCCCGAGCGTGACGGGCGGGTCCCAGGACTCGTCGACCACCTCGTCGAGGTCCGCCGGCTGCAGGCGGCGGACGAAGTCGAGCGTCTGCTCGGCGACGGCGTCGTAGTAGCCGAGCAGCAGCTCGGCGGGCGCGTCCACGAGCGCGACCTCGTCGGACGACTGCCCGTAGCCGGTCGCCGACGACGCGAACGGCAGGCCGAGCCGCTGCGCCCAGCCCTGCACGACCCACACCTGGCCGATGCCCGCGACGTCCGCGACCTGCGCGTCCTGCACGCGGCCCGCGTGCCACACGAGCCACGCGAGCGTGTTCGCGTCGGCGTCCGGACGGAACGTCAGGCCGCGGCTGTCCAGGCCGCGCACGGCCCGGTGCAGGATCGGCCCGATCCGGCCGAACTCCTCGACGAGCAGCGCTCCGACGTCCACCGACGGCCCCCTTCGTCGCGTCGCGCCGCCCGACCGGACGGCGGCACGTCCCGGTCGACGCTACCGGCGGCACCGCCGACCGGCGCGGCGGGACCCTGGTGGACGAAGCCGGACGGTGCCAGACTCCCGGCATCGCCCCTGCTCGCTGCGACCCTCTGCGAAGGCTGACGACATGGCGAACGCGTTCCTCCGGCTCGACTCCGTCCCGGGCGGCTCGGTGGACCGCAACCACCGCGACTGGATCGACGTCCGCAGCGTCGAGTGGTCGGAGAGCACGAGCGGTCCCGGCCACGTCGGCGCGGGCGGCGGCGCGGGCAAGGTCGACGCGCACCCCGTCCGGCTCACCGCCTCCCTCGGCGTCGCGTCGCCGCTGCTGTTCCTCGCGTGCGCGCGCGGCACGCACGTGCCCACCGGCACGCTCGAGCTCGCGCACGCCGGTGCGCGTCCCGCCGTGGTGCTGCGGTGGGACCTGCAGGACGTGACGGTCGCGTCGTACGGCCTGTGCGACGACGTCGGGGCGGGCGAGCCGGTCGACGCGTTCTCGCTCACGTTCCGGACGCTCACGTTCTCGTACCTGCCGCACAAGAGCGACGGCAGCGCCGGGACGCCCGTCACCGCGGGCTGGGACTTCGTGCGGCACGCGCCCGTCTGAGCCCGCGGCCGGGCGACGTCACGCGATCGAGCGCACCCAGACGTCCGAGCCCGGCGTGAGCTCGAGCGTGTCGGCCTGGCCGCGCGTGAGCTGCACCCACAGGTCGCCGTCGGCCGTCGTGACGTCGGCCCGCACCTCGAACCCGATGCGCTGCAGCCGCGCCACCCGCCCGGGCACCGCACCGTCGACGTGCACCGCGGACACGTCGAGGTCGTGCGGCCGCACGAGCCGCCCGCCGAGCCGCGTCACCGGGCCCATGAACTCCATGACGAAGTCGTTCGCGGGCTTGTCGTAGAGGTCGGACGGCGACCCCACCTGCTCCACGCGACCGCGGTTGACGACGACGACCTCGTCGGCGACCTCGAGGGCCTCCTCCTGGTCGTGCGTGACGAACACCGTCGTCACGTGGACCTCGTCGTGCAGGGCCCGCAGCCAGCCGCGCAGCTCGCGGCGCACCTTGGTGTCGAGCGCACCGAACGGCTCGTCGAGCAGCAGCACGGACGGCTCGGCCGCGAGCGCGCGGGCCAGCGCCATCCGCTGCCGCTGACCGCCGGACAGCTGGGCCGGCTTGCGGTGCGCGAGGTCCTCGAGGTGCACGAGCTCGAGCAGCTCGTTGACGCGCCGCTTCACCTCGGCCTTCGGGCGGCGACGGATCTCCAGGCCGAACGCGACGTTGCGGAACACCGACAGGTGCTGGAACGCGGCGTAGTGCTGGAAGACGAACCCCACGTTGCGCTCGTGCGCCGGGACCCGGGTCATGTCGCGGCCCGCGATGCTGACCTCGCCCGCGTCGGGCGTCTCGAGCCCGCCGATCACGCGCAGCAGCGTCGACTTGCCGCCGCCGCTCGGGCCGAGCAGCGCGGTGAGCGCGCCCGCGTGGACGTCGAGGTCGACGTCGTCGAGCGCGACGAACGACCCGAACCGCTTGGTGACTGCCGTGGCCTGGATGCTCATGACAGCTCGTCCTTCCGACGCAGGGAGGCGGCGACCGTCAGTGCGGCGACCGTCGTGACGATGAGGACGAACGCCAGCTGGTACGCCCCCGGTTCCATCTGCTGCACCCGTTCGGCGATGACGAGCGTCGTCGTCTGGGTCTGACCGGCGCCGCTCACGTTGCCCGACACGACGGCGACGGCCCCGAACTCCCCGACGCACCGGGCGAGCGCGAGGACGACGCCGTACGTGAGCGCGGGCTTGATGGTCGGCACGGTGATGCGCCAGAACGTGTGCCACCCGCCCGCGCCGAGCACGCGGGCGGCCTGCTCCTGGTCGGTGCCGACCTCCTGGAGCACGGGCACGACCTCGCGCAGGACGAGCGGCAGCGACACGAACGTGGTCGCGAGGATCATGCCGGGGACCGCGTAGATGACGTCGATCCCGGCGGCCTCGAGCGGTGCGCCGAGCCAGCCCTTGTGCCCGTAGACGAGCACGAGCGCGAGGCCCGCGACGATCGGGGACACCGCCATCGGCAGGTCCGCGAGGACCCCGAGCAGCCGGCGCCCGACGAAGTGGTAGCGCGTGAGCAGGATCCCGAGCGCGACACCGAAGGCGGTGCCGAGAAGCACGGACGCGAACGCGACCTCGGCGGTGAGCCGGAACGCGGTGACCGCCTGCTCGGAGCTGATCGCGGCCCAGAACGCCGGCAGGCCCGGGCTCAGGGCGCGCCACGTGATGATGCCGAGCGGCACCAGGACGAGGACCGCGACGTAGGCGAGGCCGACGGTGCGCAGCGCGATCCGGCCGGCGCCGGCGCGCGCGGGTGCGGGTGCGGGAGCGGGAGCGGGAGCGGGAGCCAGCGTGTCAGCCACGGCGACCTGCCCGGTGGGACACGATCTCGAACCCGACCAGCACGACGAGCGACACGACGAGCAGCACGGTCGCCGTCGCGGCGGCCCCCGGGAAGTCGTAGCTCTCGTACAGGCTGAACGCGTACATCGACGACACCTGCGTCCTGTCGAGCCCGCCCGAGATCAGCAGCACCGACCCGTACTCGCCCATGGCCCGCGCGAACGCGAGCGCGGCGCCCGCGGCGATGGCGGGCACGAGGGGCGGCAGGACGATGCGGCGGAAGACCGTGCGCGGACGCGCACCGAGGGTCGCCGCGGCGTGCTCGGTGTCGCGGTCGAACGCCATGAGCGTGGGCTGCACGGTGCGCGCGACGAACGGGAGCGTGACGAACAGCAGCGCCACCATGACGCCCCACCGGGTGCCGAACAGGTCGATCCCGACCGGGCTGTTCCGTCCGTACACGCTGAGGATGACGAGACCGGCGACGATCGTCGGCAGCGCGAACGGCACGTCGATGACGAGCTCGACCCAGCGCTTGCCGGGGAAGTCGTCCCGCACGAGCACCCACGCGAGCAGCGTGCCCATGACGACGTTGACGGCCGTCACGACGAACGAGCTGGTGACCGTGAGGACGAGCGCGTCGACCGCGGCCGGCGCGGTGACCGCGGCCCAGAACCCGGACCAGCCGGTGCTCCACGCCTCGGCGGCGACGGCCGCGAGGGGCAGCAGGACGAGGAGGCTCAGCGCCAGGGTGACGACGCCGAGCGTGAGGCCGGAACCCCGCCCGAGGGGGGCTCCGGTGCGTTGTTGGGGTGCGGGTCCGGGTGCGCCAGTTGGGGCCGCCCCCC
>JAEWCA010000504.1 GCA_023390875.1 Actinomycetes bacterium | reverse complement strand
CGGCGGCAGCGCGAGGTGGACCAGGCGGTTGTCTGCGGCACGCCCTGAGAGCCGCTGCGTCGCGCCGTCCTTGCGTCCCTCCCCCTCGGCGAGCAGCACCTCGACGGTCCGGCCCACCTGCGCCTGGTTCTCCTCGAGCGAGATGCGCTCCTGCAGGGCCACGAGCCGCTCGTACCGCTCCTGCACGACGGCCTTGGGCAGCTGGTCGGGCAGGTCGGCGGCGGGCGTGCCGGGGCGCGGCGAGTACTGGAACGTGAAGGCCGACGAGAAGCGCGAGGCCTCGACGACCCGCAGCGTCTCGGCGAAGTCCTCCTCGGTCTCGCCGGGGAAGCCGACGATGATGTCGGTCGTGATCGCCGCGTCGGGCATCGCGGCCCGGACGCGGTCGAGGATGCCGAGGAACCGGTCCGACCGGTAGGAGCGCCTCATCGCGCGCAGGACCCTGTCGGACCCGGACTGCAGCGGCATGTGCAGCTGCGGCATGACGGTCGGCGTCTCGGCCATCGCCTCGATGACGTCGTCCGTGAACGCCGCCGGGTGCGGCGAGGTGAACCGCAGCCGCTCGAGCCCGTCCGTCGCGCCCGCGGCCCGCAGGAGCTTGGCGAACGCCGCGCGGTCGCCGAACTCGACGCCGTACGAGTTGACGTTCTGGCCGAGCAGCGTGACCTCGATCGCGCCCTGGTCGACGATCGCCTGGACCTCGGCGAGGATCTCGCCCGGCCGGCGGTCGCGCTCCTTGCCACGCAGGTGCGGGACGATGCAGAACGTGCACGTGTTGTTGCACCCGACGCTGATCGACACCCAGCCCGCGTAGACCGACTCGCGGCGGGTCGGCAGCGTCGACGGGAACACCTGCAACGACTCGGCGATCTCGACCTCGGCGCGCTGGTTGTGCCGGGCGCGCTCGAGCAGCACCGGCAGGACGTCGAGGTTGTGCGTGCCGAACACGACGTCGACCCACGGCGCCCGGTCGACGATCCCCGCACGGTCCTTCTGGGCGAGGCAGCCGCCGACCGCGATCTGCATGCCGGGGCGCGCACGCTTGGTGCCGGCCAGCCGGCCGAGGTTGCCGTACAGCTTGTCGGCGGCGTTCTCGCGGACCGCGCACGTGTTGATCACGAGGACGTCGGCGTCCTCGGCCGCGGCGTCCGCCGGGCTCGCCGCGACGTAGCCGGCCTGCTCGAGCATCCCGGCCATGTGCTCGGAGTCGTGCACGTTCATCTGGCAGCCGAGGGTCTTCACCACGTACGTGCGCGCGGTCGACGGCGCACCCGAGCGGGCGTCGGGCTGGTGGGTCGTCGTGGGCGCGGCCTCGGCGCGGTCGAGGGCGGGCAGCGGCAGGGTCGTGGACATCACCGACAAGGGTACGACCCGCCGCCGTGCGCCCCGCGCAGCGTCGGGACCGCCGGACTTGACCAGGTCGTTGCACGAACGTGACCGATCGTGGTCGCGCTTTCCGACAAACCACCCTAGGTTCGACGGATGGCGGACCTCGCACCCCCCGTATCGAGTCCGACCGCGGGCCAGGCCTCCGCGTCGGAGGACCGACCCGTCGGCGAGCCGCTCGTCGTCCTGCGCGACGTCGACAAGCACTTCGGCCCGCTGCACGTGCTCCAGCACATCGACCTCACCGTCCACCGCGGTGAGGTCGTCGTCATCATCGGGCCGTCCGGGTCCGGCAAGTCGACGCTGTGCCGCACGATCAACCGCCTCGAGACGATCGACTCGGGCACGATCACGGTCGACGGCAAGGAGCTGCCTGAGGAGGGGCGCGAGCTCGCCCGGCTGCGCGCGGACGTCGGGATGGTGTTCCAGTCGTTCAACCTGTTCGCGCACCGCACCGTGCTCGACAACGTCACGCTGGGCCCGATCAAGGCGAAAGGCGTCAAGAGCTCCGTCGCCAAGGCACGCGCCCGCGAGCTGCTCGACCGGGTCGGCGTCGGCGACCAGGCGGACAAGCTGCCGGCCCAGCTCTCCGGCGGCCAGCAGCAGCGCGTCGCGATCGCCCGGGCGCTCGCCATGGACCCCAAGGTCATGCTGTTCGACGAGCCGACGTCCGCGCTCGACCCCGAGATGATCAACGAGGTCCTCGACGTCATGGTCGGGCTCGCCCGCGAGGGCATGACGATGCTCGTCGTCACGCACGAGATGGGCTTCGCGCGCAGCGCCGCGCACCGCGTCGTGTTCATGGACGGCGGGCAGATCGTCGAGGAGGCCGAGCCCGACACGTTCTTCACCGCACCGACCAGCAGCCGCGCCCGCGACTTCCTGTCCAAGATCCTCACCCACTGAGCCCCGCCCGCCCCGACACCGACGCACGACAGCACGGATCGAGAGACACCCCGAGAGAACCGCACCGACACCTCACCTGACACGAAGGGGGACGCACCAATGCGCACAGGAAGACTGGCCGTCGCACTCACCGCCGCCGCCATGCTCGCGCTCGCCGGCTGCTCGAGCGGAGGTGACAGCGGGGACGAGTCGACGGGCGAGAGCTCCGCGGACGTCACCGGCGGCGCCTCGGGCACCGTCCGGATCGGGATCAAGTTCGACCAGCCGGGCCTGGGGTTCCAGGACGGCGACGAGTACACCGGCTTCGACGTCGACGTCGCGAAGTACGTCGCCGGCAAGCTCGGCTACTCCGAGGACCAGATCGAGTGGGTCCAGGCCCCGTCCGCCCAGCGCGAGAACCTGCTGCAGACCGGCCAGGTCGACATGATCTTCGCGACGTACTCGATCACCGACAAGCGCAAGGAGGTCGTCTCCTTCGCCGGTCCCTACTTCGTCGCCGGGCAGGACCTGCTGGTCGCCGCGGACGACGACAGCATCAAGGGGCCCGAGGACCTCGAGGGCAAGAACCTGTGCTCCGTCACCGGGTCGACGTCCGCGCAGCGCATCAAGGACGAGTACGCCGCGGGCACGAACCTGCTCGAGCAGCCCGGGTACGCCGAGTGCGTCACGGCGCTCACCGCCGGCACGGTCGACGCCGTCACGACCGACGACATCATCCTGGCCGGCCTCGCCGCCGTGCCCGCCAACAAGGGCAAGGTCAAGGTCGTCGGCAACCCCTTCTCCGAGGAGAACTACGGGGTCGGCCTGCCGAAGGACAGCGACAAGTGCCAGGACATCAACGACGCGATCACGGCGATGATCGACGACGGCACCTGGCAGGACCTGCTCGACAAGAACGTCGGCGCGTCCGGCTACAAGGCGAACGCGGACCTCAACCCGCCGACGCCCGCCGCGTGCGGCTGACCTGACACCGGCCGGGGCGGTCTCGACG
>JAEWCA010000502.1 GCA_023390875.1 Actinomycetes bacterium | reverse complement strand
GGGCCGGGCCGTCCGCAGCGCGATGGCCGCACGGGCGCTCGCGCCCGCCTGACCGCCGCGCGGCCCGGGCGCCCTGGCCGTCCGGGGCCCCGACGTCAGCGGCGCCGGGCCCGTGCCACCGCCTTGCCGGCCTCGACGACGAGGAACACGCCGACCGCGAGCAGGAGCGGCACCCACCACCCGCGCCACGGCACCGCCGCGGACCCGAGCAGCGTGTGCATGAACGGCGCGTAGACGAACACGGCCTGCAGCGCGACGAGCGCACCGGCCGAGATCCACAGCACGCGGTTGCCGCGGAGCACGTCGAGCGTGAGGCTCGACCGGTCGGTGAACCGGCAGTTGAACAGGTAGGCGAGCTGGCCGAACGCGAGCATCGTCACGGCGGTCGTCTGCGCCTGGTCGACGGTCATCTCGCCCTCGCCCTCGCGCTCGACGAAAAACACGACGAGCGTCGCGGCGCCGATGAGCGCCGAGACGAGCAGGATGCGGCGCAGCGCCGCACCGCCGAGGATCGACGCCTCCGCGTCGCGCGGCGGGCGGTCCATGATCCCGGGCTCGGCCTTCTCGTACGCGAGCGCGAGCGACAGCGTGACCGCGGTGATCATGTTGATCCAGAGCACCTGGACGGGCTCGAGCGGCATCGTGAGCCCGAACAGCACGGCCACGAGGATCACGAGGGCCTGCGCACCGTTGGTCGGCAGGAGGAACAGGACGGACTTGCGGACGTTGTCGTAGATCCGCCGCCCTTCCTCGACGGCGCGCTCGATGGTCGCGAAGTTGTCGTCGGCGAGCACGACGTCGGCGGCCTCCTTCGTGGCCTCCGTGCCCTTGATGCCCATCGCGACGCCCACGTCGGCCTGCGTGAGGGCGGGCGCGTCGTTGACACCGTCGCCCGTCATCGCGACGACCTGCCGGTGCGCCTGCAGCGCGGACACGATCCGGATCTTGTGCTCGGGGCTCGTGCGCGCGTACACGTCGACGTCGCCGACCACCCCGCGGAGCTGCTCGTTGCTCATCGCCTCGAGCTCGGCACCGGTGAGCACCACGGGCGCGTCCCGGTCGACGGCCGTGGGCGGGTGGGCGGGACGCCCGTCGGGCGTGAGCAGCCCGAGCTCCTGCGCGATGGCCGTGGCCGTGCCCGCGTGGTCGCCGGTGATCATCTTCACGGTGATCCCGGCGCGGTGGCACTCCGCGATGGCGTCGATGGCCTCGGGGCGCGGCGGGTCGACGATGCCGACGAGCCCGCACAGCTCGAGGTCGCGCAGGTCGTCGTCGCTGATCGCGTCCGCACCGGCGGGGGCGGTCCGTCGCGCGGCGGCGAGCACGCGCAGGCCGTGCGACCCGAGCTCGTCGACCTGGTCGAGCCAGAACCCCGTGTCGACGGGTTCGGCCGTGCCGTCGGGCGCCGTCTGGGTGCGGCAGAGCTCGAGGACCCGGTCCGGTGCGCCCTTGACGTGCAGGACCGTGACCGCGCGCTCGTCGTGCCGGTCGAGGGTCGCCATGTACTTGACCGCGGAGTCGAACGGCAGGACGGCGACCCGGTGCCAGCCCGACGTGCCGGTGCCGGCCTTGAGCGCGAGCGTCCGGAGCGCACCCTCGGTGGGCTCGCCGACGATCGACCACCGGCCGTCCGCCTGCACGACCTGGGCGTCGTTGCACAGCGCCATCGTGTCGAGGAACGCCGCGACGTCGGGCGTGCCTCCCACGGCCAGCGGCCCGTCGCCGAGCGTGAGCTCGCCCTCGGGTGCGTACCCGGCACCGGCCACGTCGACCGTGCGGTGCGCGGTGCGGATCGTCCGCGCGGTCATCTCGTTCTTCGTGAGCGTCCCGGTCTTGTCGGAGCAGATCGTGCTCACCGAGCCGAGCGTCTCCACCGCGGGCAGCCGGCGCGTGATCGCGTTGCGCTCCGCCATCTGCTGGACGCCGAGCGCGAGCGTGATCGTGACGAGCGCCGGGAGGCCCTCGGGCACGGCCGCGACGGCGAAGCCGATCGACGCGGACAGCAGGTCGTCCACCGAGAGGTGGTGCACGGTGTGGCCGATGACGGCCATCACGACACCCATGGCGAGGATGAGCAGCGCGATCTGCTTGCCGAACCGGCCGAGCTGACGGGTCAGCGGCGTCGCGAGCTCCTCGGCCTTCGCGACGAGGCTCTGGATGGCGCCGATCTCGGTCGCGCCACCGGTCGCGACGACGACGCCCTCCCCCGAGCCGGCGGCGACGATCGTGCCCGAGAACAGCATGCTCGACCGGTCGCCGACGCCCGCGCGTGCGTCGACGGGTGCCGGGTCCTTCGTCGACGGCACGGACTCGCCGGTCAGCGCGGACTCCTCGACCCGCAGGTTCGACGCGGACAGCAGCCGGATGTCGGCCGGCACGCCGTCGCCCGCCCGGACGCGCACGACGTCCCCCGGCACGACCGCGGCCGCGTCGACCTTCGTCCACGCACCGTCGCGACGGACCTCGGCGCCGGGCGACAGCATCTTGCGGATGCCGTCGAGCGCGCTCTCGGCGCGGCCCTCCTGGATCAGCCCCACGGCCGCGTTCACGATCGCGACCAGCAGGATCACCGCGAAGTCGATCCACTCGCCGAGGATCGCCTTGAGGCCCGCCGCGACGAGCAGGACGTAGACGAGCACGTCCTGGAAGTGCGTCAGGATGCGGCGCCACAGCGGTGGACGCGGCGGGAGGGGCAGCTCGTTGCGACCGTGCTCCGTGAGCCGGCGCTCCACGACCGCGGCGCTGAGCCCGTCGGCACCCGAGCCGACCGCGTCGAGCACCTCGTCCGCGGGGAGCGACCAGGCGGCACGGACGTCGACGCCCGGTGACTCGACTGGTGTGAGCACAGGCCCATTCAACTGGTAGACGCCGCGTCCGCACACCCGGGGGCGAGGTCAGGGACCGCGGACGGGCACGGGACGCAGGGCGGCGGCACCGATCGCGGCGGTCCCCGCGGTCACGGCAGCCAGCGTCCCGAGCGCGACGGCCAGGCTGACGGCGACGGCGACCGCGCCGACGAGGAGCGGTCCTCCCGCGTCGCCGATCTCCCGGCCGAGCTCTGCCGCACCCATCGTGCGGCCCATCCGGTCGGCCGGGGTCGCGGCGGCGAGGTGCGCGAACGCGAGCGGTGTCGCCACACCGATGCCGAGCCCGACGGCGAGGGCCGCCAGGTACACCGTCACGACGTGCGGGGCGACCGCGACCAGCAGCGTGCCGGCCGCCACGAGCACCAGCCCGGCGGGTGCCCCGCGCCGGGTGTCGACGCGACCCGCGTCGCGCAGCCGGCCGG
>JAEWCA010000544.1 GCA_023390875.1 Actinomycetes bacterium | reverse complement strand
CCGTCGGACCGCCAGGCCGACGAGCGCGGCGCCGACCCGGACGACGAGTGGTCGTCGGCCTCTCCCGTCAGGGACGCGTGCCGCCAGAGGACCGCCGCGACGAGCGCGACGTCGTCGACCGGCCGGGTGGCGGTGGTGTCCGGGATCAGGCGCGCGAGCAGGCCCGTGTCGAGCCGGCCGGCGCGGACGTCCGGGGAGGCCAGCACCGACCGGAGGAACGCGACGTTCGTCCGGACGCCGAGGATCGTCGTCCGCGCCAGGGCGCCGTCGAGGCGTGCGATCGCCTCGGCACGGGTCGGCGCCCACGCGACGACCTTCGACAGCATCGGGTCGTACGCCGACCCGATCTCGAGCCCGGGCCGGAGCGAGCTGTCGACGCGCACGCCGTCGCCGGTCGGCTCGTCGAGCAGCAGCACCGTCCCGGTGGTCGGCAGGAAGTCGCGCGACGGGTCCTCGGCGTACACGCGCGCCTCGACGGCGTGCCCGTCGAGCCGCACGTCGTCCTGCCCGAACGCGAGCGGCTCGCCGGCGGCGATGCGGAGCTGCCACTCGACGAGGTCGAGACCCGTGACGAGCTCGGTCACCGGGTGCTCGACCTGCAGCCGGGTGTTCATCTCCATGAAGAAGAACGCGGTGGGGTCGTCGTCGGACACGAGGAACTCCACGGTCCCCGCGCCGACGTACCCGACGCTGCGGGCGACGTCGCAGGCCGCGGCCCCGATCCGGGCACGCGTCTGGTCCGAGAGCAACGCGGACGGCGCCTCCTCGACGACCTTCTGGTGCCGTCGTTGCAGAGAGCACTCCCGCTCGCCGAGGTGGACGACACCGCCGTGGGAGTCGGCGAGCAGCTGCACCTCGATGTGCCGGGGTGCGTGCACGTAGCGCTCGATGAGCAGCGTGTCGTCCCCGAACGCGGCACCGGCGACGCGGCGCGACGCGGTCAGGGCCTCCGCGAGGTCCGCGGGCGACGAGACGACCGTCATGCCCTTGCCGCCCCCGCCGGCCGACGGCTTCACGAGCACCGGGTAGCCGACGCGGTCGGCGGCGGCCGCGATCTCGTCGTCGGAGAGCCCGGGCAGCGCGGCGCCGGGGATCACCGGGACCCCGGCGGCGGAGACGTGCTTCTTGGCCCGGATCTTGTCGCCCATGACGGCTAGCGCGTCGATGCCCGGCCCGACGAACACGACGCCCGCCGCGTCGCACGCCTTCGCGAGGTCGGGGTTCTCGGACAGGAACCCGTACCCCGGGTGGATCGCGTCGGCACCCGACACCCGGGCGGCGTCGATGACGGCGTCCACGGACAGGTACGACGCGCGCGGCTCGGTGGGCCCGAGGCGGACCGCGGAGTCCGCGAGCGCGACGTGCCGGGCGTCCCGGTCGGCGTCGCTGTAGACGGCGACGGACCGGATGCCCATGCGGCGCAGCGTCGTGATGACCCGGCAGGCGATCTCGCCCCGGTTGGCCACGAGCACGGTGCCGAACATCGCGGTCACATCCGGAAGAGCCCGAAGCGGGGCTCGTCGAGGGGGACGGTCGCGCACACGTCGAGCGCCATGCCGAGCACGCGCCGGGTGTCGAGGGGGTCGATGATGCCGTCGTCCCAGAGCCTTGCCGTGGAGTAGTAGGGGCTGCCCTGCGTCTCGTACTGCTCCCGCAGCGGGCGCTTGAACGTCTCCTCGTCGTCGGCCGACCACGTCTCGCCGCGGGCCTCGAGCTGCTCGCGGCGGACGGTGGCGAGCACCGACGACGCCTGCGCTCCGCCCATCACCGAGATGCGGCTCGCGGGCCACATCCACAGGAACCGCGGCGAGTACGCCCGCCCGCACATCGAGTAGTTGCCAGCCCCGAACGACCCGCCGATCACGACGGTCAGCTTGGGCACCCGGGTGGTCGCGACGGCGGTGACCATCTTGGCGCCGTGCTTCGCGATGCCGCCGGCCTCGTAGTCGCGGCCGACCATGAACCCGGAGATGTTCTGCAGGAACACGAGCGGGACGGCGCGCTGGTCGCACAGCTCGACGAAGTGCGCGCCCTTGAGCGCGGACTCGCTGAACAGCACGCCGTTGTTCGCGACGATCCCGACGGGGTGCCCGTGCAGGCGGGCGAACCCGGTCACGAGCGTGGGGCCGTAGTCCTTCTTGAACTCGTGCAGCTCGCTGCCGTCGACGAGCCGGGCGATGACCTCGCGCACGTCGAAGGGGGTCTGCAGGTCGGTGGGGACGACGCCGTAGAGCTGTCCCTCGTCGACCTTCGGCGGCCGGCTCCCGACCACGTCCCAGGCGGTGCTGGTCGGCCGGGGGAGCGTCGAGACGATGTCCCGGACGATCTGCAGGGCGTGCGCGTCGTTCTCCGCGAGGTGGTCGGTGACGCCCGACGTGCGCGCGTGCAGCTCGCCGCCGCCCAGGTCCTCGGCCGTGACGACCTCGCCGGTCGCCGCCTTCACGAGCGGCGGGCCGCCGAGGAAGATCGTGCCCTGGCCGCGCACGATCACCGTCTCGTCGCTCATCGCCGGCACGTACGCGCCGCCGGCCGTGCACGACCCCATGACGCACGCGATCTGCGGGATCCGCTCGGCCGACATCCGGGCCTGGTTGAAGAAGATCCGGCCGAAGTGGTCGCGGTCCGGGAACACCTCGTCCTGCTTCGGCAGGTACGCGCCGCCGGAGTCGACGAGGTAGACGCACGGCAGCCGGTTCTCGAGCGCGATCTCCTGCGCGCGCAGGTGCTTCTTCACCGTGAGCGGGTAGTACGTGCCGCCCTTCACGGTCGCGTCGTTCGACAGCACCATGACGTACCGGCCGTGGACCAGCCCGATGCCGGCGATGACCCCCGCACCGGGGGCCTCGTCGTCGTAGAGGCCGTGCGCGGCCAGCGGGGCGACCTCGAGGAACGGGCTGCCGTCGTCGAGCAGGGTGTCGATGCGTTCGCGGGGGAGCAGCTTGCCGCGGGCGACGTGGCGCTCGCGCGCGCGCTCGGGGCCGCCTCGTGCGGCGTCGCGCAGCGTGTCGCGCAGGGCGCTGACGAGCGTGCGCTGGGCGTCGTCGTTCGCGACGAATGCCGGCGCGGTCGGGTCGGCGGCGGTGCGCAGTGTCTCCATCGACGGGGTCTCCGGGGGATGACGGAGTGGAACTGAGTTAGTGATCGCTAACTGAAATGACGCTAGTCTGCGTGTGCGCAGTTGTCCACGGGTGGAGGGGGTGCAGATGGCCGAGCCGGTCGCGGCGCCCACGACCGCCCCCGCCACGGCCCGGCTGCGCGCCAAGGCCGAACGACGCACCGCGCTCCTCACGGCCGCCGCGACGCTGTTCGCCCGGCACGGGTTCGACGGGGTGTCGATCGAGGACCTCGGGTCGTCCGCCGGCGTCAGCGGGCCCGCCGTGTACCGGCACTTCCCGAGCAAGCAGGCCGTGCTCGGCGCGCTCCTCGTCGAGGTCAGCGAGCGGCTCCTCACCGGGGGGCGGGCGGTGGTCGCGTCGGCGCCGGACGACGCAGCCGCGCTCGCCGCGCTCGTCCGGTTCCACGTCGACTTCGCCCTCGCCGAGCCCGACGTCATCCGCGTCCAGGACCGCGACCTCGCCGCCCTGTCCGCCGCCGACCGCGACTCCGTCCGTGACCTGCAGCGTCGCTACGTCGAGGTCTGGGTCGACGTGCTCGCGCGGCTCCACCCGGCGGTCGACCGCGCCGAGCTCCGCCTCCGCGCCCAGGCGACGTTCGGCCTCATGAACTCGACCCCGCACTCGGCCCGGTCGCTCACCGCCGCCCGCACGCGGACGGTGCTGGAGGGCATGGCGCTCGCGGCGCTCGACCGCTAGACCATCCGCAGCACCGCGCCCGGGTTGGCGAGGATCGCGCCGACGTCCGTGAGGAAGTGGGCGGCCTCCGCGCCGTCGACCACGCGGTGGTCGAACGACAGGGTCAGCGTCATGACGTGCCGCAGCGCGATCTCGTCGCGGTACTCCCACGGCCGCCGCCGCACCGCACCCGTCGCCAGGATCGCCGCCTGACCGGGCACCAGGATCGGGGTGCCGGCGTCCACGCCGAGCACGCCGATGTTGGTGATCGTGATGGTGCCGCCGGCGAGGTCGGCCGGTGTCGCCGTGCCCTCGCGGGCGGAGGTCGTCAGGGCGGTGATCGCGTCGGCCAGGTCGGCGAGCCGGAGGCGGTCGGCGTCCTTGATCGTCGGGACGAGCAGCCCGCGCGGGGTCGCGGCGGCGAGGCCGAGGTTCACGTAGCCGTACTGGACGATCTCGCCCGCGGCCTCGTCCCAGTGCGCGTTGACGGACGGGTTGTGCGCCACGGCGATCGTCAGGGCCTTCGCGACGATCGCGAGGAGCGTGATCCGGTGCCCGTCGAGCGTCGGGTCGGCGCGGAACTGCTCGAGCAGGTCCATGGTCGGCGTGACGTCGACGGTGAGCGACGTCGACGCGTGCGGGGCGGTGAACGCGCTGGTCACCATCGCGACGGCGGTCTGCTTGCGGACGCCAGCGACGGGGATCCGGACCTCGCGTGACGCGGGCGCAGGCGACGCGGGCGGCGCCGAGTCCGGCCGGTGCACCGCGGGCGGGAGCCCGTGCGA
>JAEWCA010000431.1 GCA_023390875.1 Actinomycetes bacterium | reverse complement strand
GCTCCTGCACGGCACGAAAGCCGATCTGGCCGTGGGTGATCTGCTGGTGCCGGGCCGCGAATCCAACTTCGAGACCGGGCGGATCATGAACCACGTGTACGTGACACGGACGCTCGACGCGGCGACGTGGGGCGCGGAGCTCGCCGACGGCGAGGGCCGCGGCCGGATCTACGTCGTCGAGCCGACGGGCGACCTCGAGGACGACCCGAACGTCACGGACAGACGGTTCCCCGGGAACCCGACGCGCTCGTACCGCACGAAGGACCCGGTCCGGGTCGTCGGCGAGCTGCTCGACTGGGTCGGCCACCCGCCCGAGCAGGTCCGCACGATGAAGGAGCACCTCGCGGAGCTGGACCGGCAGGGCCTTGCGGAGATCGACGACTGAGGCTCAGTCCTCGTCGGCGAGCCAGCGGTGGCTGCCGGCGACGGTCGCCGCGACCAGCGCGAGGCCGCCGAGCGCGGCGACGGCGGTGACCTCGAACGCGAGCCCGACGGCGACGGCCGCGAGCGCCACGACGCCGAAGGAGACGATCGCGACCGCGTGCCGGAACCCGGCGTCGGGTCCGGTCGCCGCCAGGGTCGTGGCGGTGCTGCGGTCGGAGAACGAGGTACGCATGGTCGGAGCCCTTTCACGAGGCAGGGCTGCCGACGGACGTGCCGTGCAGACCCTGCACGGCACTGTGTCAGCCAGGTCGGTCAGCCCGGTCGGCGACCGGGCTGCGGAGGGCGGGACGCATGGTCACCCGCTCCGTCCGTATGTCTTGACATTAACAGTCGGGGCGCCCGTTCCCCAGTGCTCGACGGGCTCTTCACCCCGTGGCGGTCGTCACGGCGCACGGGCATCCCCTCGACGACGCGAGGGGATGCCCGTCGGCGGGCCCGTCGGCGGACCTCAGGCGAGCTCGGCGCGCACCCGCTCCAGCATCGCCCGGTGGATCTCGTCGGCCCGCTCGTTCCAGCCGAAGACGCACACGGTGGCGACGCCGTCGAACCCGACCTCGCGCAGGGACCCGAACAGCTCGTCCCACGGGACCTCGCCGTGCCCGAGCTCGTTGTGCTGGTGGACGCGGGCGTCCACGCCGGGCGGGTTGACGATGTACCGGTTGCCGTCGGCGACGCCCTTGTGGTTGTACACGTCCGCGATGTGCACGTGCGTCAGCCGGTCGCCCGCGTAGCGGATCATCCGGCCGACGTCCCCCACGCCGTCCGACGGTGGTACGCGTGCGGCGCGCAGAACAGGTAGTTGACCCACGGCAGGTTGAGCCCGCGCACGATGTCGACCGCCTCGTCGTTGCGCTCGACGAAGTCGTACGGGTGCGCCTCGAGGTTGAGGGCGATCCCGTACCGCTCGAAGTGCGGCGCGAGCTCCTCCATCGACCGGAAGAACGCGGCCTCGGACGCCGCCGGGCGGTTCGGGTCGCCGGACAGCTCGGAGTTGACGAGCCGGGTGTCGAGCGCGTCGGCGATCTCCAGGAGCCGGCGCCAGTTGCGGACCTGTGCGGCGCGCTCCTGCTCGTCGGGCGACGCCCAGTTGAAGACCGGGACGAGCGAGTGGATGCGGGTGCCGCTCTCCTTGGTCGCGGCGCGCACCTCCTCGATCGCTGCGTCGTCGGCCTTCGGGTAGCGGTGCCAGAAGAAGAAGTCGGCGCGCGGCGACAGCTCGACGTGCTCGTAGCCGAGCGACGCGGCGTGCCGCACCTCCTCCGCGACGGTCATGCGCGAGTGGTACATCTGCGGGTCGAGGTAGATCGTGACCATGGCTGTGCCCCCTCAGGCGTAGAACGCGGGCTTGTCGACGAGCTCGACGCGCACGAGGTCGCCGTCGGCGCTCTCGAGCGACCGGACACCCGCGTCGCAGACGGAGGCGGCCGCGTAGCCGTCCCACGCCGTCGAGCCCGTGTGCTCGCCGCGCGCGACCGCGTCGATCCACTGCTGGAGCTGGGCGTTGAAGGCCTGGTGGAAGCGGTCGTTGTGGTCCGTCGTGATCCGGTTGCCGGCGCCCGTCGCGTCGCGGCGCTCGATGCGGTGCTGGTCGGCGAGCCGCACGGCTCCGGTCTCCAGGACGAGCTCGCACTGGATGTCGTAGCCGTACCGGATGTTGACGAACACCTCGTCGTCGATGAGCACGCCGGACTCGGTCTTCATGACGAGCACGAGCGGGTCCTGCAGGTGCGGGAAGCGGTTCCGGGTGGGGCGCGGCTTGTCGACGCGCACGGAGACGATCTCCTCGTCGAGGAGCCACCGCATGGTGTCGATCTCGTGGATCGCGGTGTCGTTGATCGCCATGTCCGCGGTGTACGACTCGGGGACCGTGGGGTTGCGGTGGCGGTTGTGCACCAGGATCGCCTCGCCGAGCTCGCCCGAGCGAAGCACGGCCTTCATCTCGTTGTACGACGCGTCGAACCGGCGCATGAAGCCGACGGTGACGAGCTTGCGGCCCGCCTTCTCCTCGGCCGCCATGATCCGCAGGCACGCGGCGGCGGTGGGGGCGAGCGGCTTCTCGCAGAGCACGGGCTTGCCGGCCTCGATGGCCTGGATCACGGACTCCTCGTGCGCGGGGCCGTAGCTCGCGACGAGCACCGCGTCCACGTCGTCCGACGCGATCAGCTCGCCGCCGGTCCCGAACACCTTGGCGCCGAGCGGGTCGGCGACGCGCGCGGCGTTCGCGGCGTCGATGTCGCTGACGGCGACGATCGTGCCGCCGGCCACCTCGTTCTCGATGCGGGCGATGTGCGCGCGGCCCATGCCTCCGGGGCCGATGACACCGATGCGGACGGTCATGTCAGGTCCTTTCGTTCCGAGAGAGGAAGGAGGTTCAGCGGCGGCCGAGGCCGCAGTCGGCCCGGTACTCGCGGGTCGCGATCGCGTTGGGCAGCGGGAACGCCGGGTCGGCCGGGTACAGGTCCTGCTCGACGATCACGTACAGGTCCTTGTCGAGGTCCGCGAGCGCGTCGACCAGCCGGTGCATGTCGGGCTCGCCCGCGGGCGGGGTGACCGACGCGCCGCGGGCGACGGCCTCGCCGAAGGGCCAGTCCTCGGCGTGCGCCTGCTCGACGAGCGCCGGGTCGAACGCCTTGATGTGCACGTACGAGACGCGGTCGGCGTAGGTGCGGATCATCTCGACCGGGTCGCCCTGGCCGTAGACGATGTGGCCGGTGTCGAGGCACAGGTTCACGTACGTCGGGTCGGTCGCGGCGAGCACGCGCTCGATGTCCTGCGGGGTCTCGATGTGCGTCCGACCATGCATCCGCGCGGCCCCGGCTGTCACACTTTGTCCGGACATTCTTTCATTCGATCGTTCTGCGGTCCGGACGGGTAGGCTGCCGTCAGGTCGGTGAAGAAGCCCACCGCCGAGAGGAGCACGTGGTGACCACGCCGTTGCGCATCGATGTGGACCGGTCGAGCCCGGTGCCGCTGTACCACCAGGTCGCGCTCGCGATCGAGGCCGCGATCGACGACGGCCGGCTCGCGCCCGGCGCGCTGCTCGAGAACGAGATCTCGCTCGCGACCCGGCTCGGGATCTCGCGCCCGACGGCCCGCCAGGCCCTGCAGGAGCTCGTCGACCGCGGGCAGCTCGTCCGCCGGCGCGGCGTCGGCACGCACGTCGCCCCGGCCCGGATCCGCCGCCCGGTCGACCTCACGAGCCTCTACGACGACCTCGTCAAGACCGGCAAGACGCCGTCCACGGTGATCCTCGAGCACGCGATCGTCCCGGCCTCCGAGGAGGCGGCGACCGCGCTCGAGCTGCCCGAGGGCACCGACGTGCTGCACCTGCGGCGCCTGCGGCTGTCGGACGGCGAGCCGCTCGCGGTGCTCACGAACATCGTGCCGCTCGCGATCGCGCCGACGCGCGAGGAGCTCGAGGCCGACGGCCTCTACGACTGCCTGCGGGCACGGGGCGTGCAGCCGCGGATCGCGCGCCAGCGCATCGGCGCGCGCGTCGCGACCGCCGCCGAGGCCCGCCTGCTCGACGAGCCGTCCCGCGCGGCGCTGCTCACCATGGAGCGCACCGCGTACGACGACAGCGGTGCGGTCGTCGAGTTCGGGCAGCACATCTACCGCGCGTCGCGGTACATGTTCGACACGACGCTGTTCTCGAGCTGAGGCTCGCAGACGAACGGCGGGGCGCAGCCTGTGCGCCCCGCGGTTCGTCCGTGATCGTCCGTCAGAGGTCGCCCTCGACGAACTGCGCGCGACCCAGGCCGAAGCTCCAGTCGTCCCGCGTGTTCTCCACGACCGAGATGACGAGGTCGGTCGGCGCGACGCCCGCACGCTCCTGGAGCTGCTTGGCCATCGCCGCGTACATCTGCTTCTTCTGGTCCTCGTTGCGGCCCTGCTGGGTCACCTGGATCACGACGACCCCGTCGGTCCGCTCGAAGCCCAGACCGGTGTCCTCCGCGATGATGTGCCCGACCGGGTGCTCGGTGATCACCTGGTAGCGGTCGCGCGGCGGCGCGGCGAACGTCTCGAGCATCACGTCCTGCACGGCGTCCGCGAGCTCGCGGAGCTCCTCGGGCGTCCGCCCCTCCTGCACGTCGATCCTCACCAGCGGCATGTCGTCTCCCGTCCCTCCCCCGAGGCCTGTCCCCGGATGATGCCTCGACGGTAGCGCGGATCCGATCATTTGTCAGGACATTCGGTTGACATGCATCCACTCGTGCCATGGAATGGAGCCACACCCACGCGGCGGGACGGACGACGTCCCCGCACGGCCGTGGCACCTGAGCACCCGGAGGACACATGACGCAGACGCTCGACCACACCACGACGGCCGAGCAGGCGACCGGAGCCACCACCGCGCTCGGCCGCATGACCCGCGCCTTCCCCCAGACCGCGCTCTGGAACGACTCCGCCGACCCGGTCCAGCTCCAGCGCTCGATCGAGTTCGGTGCCGTCGGCGCGACGTGCAACCCCGTGATCGCCCTCGCGGCGATCCGCGCGGACCTGCCCCGCTGGACGGAGCGGATCCGCCTGCTCGCCGCCGAGCGCCCCAGCGCCGGGGAGTCCGAGCTGGGCTGGGCCGTCGTCGAGGAGCTCTCCGTCGACGCCGCGACCCTCCTGGAGCCGACGTTCGCCGCGCACGGCGGCCGCAACGGCCGCCTGTCGGTCCAGACCGACCCGCGCCTGCACCGCGACGCCCGCGGGCTCGTCGAGCAGGCCGTGCGCTTCTCGCAGCTCGCGCCGAACATCATCGTGAAGATCCCCGCCACGGCCACCGGCATCGCGGCCATCGAGGAGGCCACGTACCACGGCGTCAGCATCAACGCGACCGTGTCCTTCACCGTCGCGCAGGCCGTCGCCGTCGCCGAGGCCGTCGAGCGCGGCGTCGCACGGCGCGAGCGCGAGGGTCTTCCCGTCGAGGAGCTCGGCTCCGTCGCGACGATCATGGGCGGCCGGCTCGACGACTGGCTCAAGGCCTCCGCCGCGAAGGCCGGCACGCTCGTCGACCCGGGCGTGCTGGAGTGGGGCGGCGTCGCGGCCCTCAAGCGGGCGTACGAGGTGTTCACCGAGCGCGGCTACCGCACGCGCGTGCTCTCCGCGGCGTTCCGCAACCACCTCCAGCTCACCGAGCTCGTCGGCGGCGACCTCGTCGTCTCTCCGCCGTTCGAGTGGCAGGCCCGCATCAACGCCAACGACCTCGACCTGCCGTCCCGGATCGACGCGCCCGTCGACCCCGAGATCCTCGCGACCCTCGAGCGGCTCGTGCCCGACTTCCGTCGCGCGCACGAGCCCGACGGCCTGCGCGTCGAGGAGTTCGACGCGTTCGGCCCGACGCGCAAGACGCTGCGGCAGTTCCTCGCCGCGGACGCCGAGCTGTCCGCCCTGGTGCGCGACATCCTGGTACCCGAGCCGCGCTGACCGACCGCGCTGACCGACCGCGCACGCCGCACAGCCCGGCGCGCCGCCGCCACGAGGGCCCTCGACCCGGGAG
>JAEWCA010000400.1 GCA_023390875.1 Actinomycetes bacterium | reverse complement strand
CCGCAGGCCCGGGCCGAGCGCGAGCGCGCCGCGCGTGCCGCCGCCGGGACCCCGCAGACACCGCCCCCGCACCCGCCCGACCAGCCCGCACCGCTCGCGGAGCCCACCACCACGTCGGCGGACGCCGGCACGAACGCGAAGGACTCCACGCGATGACCGGCATCGTCTCCTCCGACGGCGAGAAGCGCCTCGTCCTGGTCTCCGGCCGGGCGCACACCGAGCTCGCCGCCAACGTGGCGGCGGCGCTCGGGATCGAGCTCGTCCCGACGACGGCGTACGACTTCGCCAACGGCGAGATCTACACGCGCTTCGGGGAGTCGGTGCGCGGGTCGGACGCGTTCGTGCTGCAGTCCCACGCGTCGCCGATCAACCAGTGGATCATGGAGCAGCTGCTCATGGTCGACGCCCTCAAGCGCGCCTCGGCGAAGACGATCACGGTCGTCGCGCCGTTCTACGGGTACGCCCGCCAGGACAAGAAGCACCGCGGCCGCGAGCCGATCTCGGCCCGCCTCCTGTCCGACCTGTTCAAGACGGCCGGTGCCGACCGCCTCATGAGCGTCGACCTGCACACCGCGCAGATCCAGGGCTTCTTCGACGGCCCCGTCGACCACCTGTGGGCGATGCCGACGCTCATCGACTACGTGCGCACGCGCGTCGACACGTCGAACGTCACGGTCGTCTCGCCCGACGCGGGCCGCATCCGCGTCGCCGAGCAGTGGGCGAACAAGCTCGGCGGCGGCCCGCTGGCCTTCGTGCACAAGTCGCGCGACATCCGCAGCCCCAACAAGACGGTCGCGAACCGCGTGGTCGGTGACGTCGAGGGCCGCTCGTGCGTGCTGGTCGACGACCTCATCGACACCGGCGGCACGATCGCCGGTGCCGTGCGCGTGGTCCTCGAGGCCGGTGCCAAGGACGTCATCGTCGCGGCGACCCACGGCGTGCTGTCCGACCCGGCCGTCGAGCGCCTCCAGGCCAGCGGTGCGCGCGAGGTCGTCGTCACCGACACGCTGCCCATCGAGGACGAGAAGCGGTTCCCGAACCTCACCGTGCTCTCGATCGCCCCGCTCATCGCCCGCGCCATCCGCGAGGTCTTCGACGACGGCTCGGTCACGTCGCTCTTCGACGGCCAGGCCTGATCGTCCCCCGGGACCTTCGGGGGTTTGGGTGGCGCCCCCGTACCGGGTAAGATCGTCAGGTTGCCTCGGCGAGGGACGACGGATGGTCCACCGGTTTCAGCACCATCGGGGGACCGCCCTAGCTCCGTGATCGACTGGGCGGTATGCCTCCGCGTGCCCGTCCTGCGTCCCGCGTCGAGGCCACCGCCAGCGTCACCACCACATCTTCGGTGCCGTCGTCCTGACGACGGCCACACACCACATCGCCTCGTCCGCGCGTCGTCGTGCGGGCGCCTGCACCTGGGAGTCACCGTGTCCGACGTCAAGCTCACCGCCACCGCCCGCACCGAGTTCGGCAAGGGTGCCGCGCGCCGCCTGCGCCGCGCCGACCAGATCCCCGCCGTCCTGTACGGGCACGGCTCGGACCCGCTGCACGTCTCGCTCCCGGGCCACGACACGATGCTCGCGCTCAAGCACGCGAACGCCCTGTTCGAGATCGAGCTCGACGGCAAGACCACCCTCGCGATCGCCAAGGACGTCCAGCGCGAGCCGGTCAAGAACGTCATCGAGCACGTCGACCTGCTCATCGTGAAGAAGGGCGAGAAGGTCGCCGTCGAGGTCAACGTCCACGTCGTCGACGAGTCGGCCGCCGGCACCATCCACGTCGTCGAGACGCAGGCGCTGTCCCTCGAGGCCGAGGCCACGAACCTGCCGTCCGCCGTCGAGGTCTCCATCGCCGGTCTCGAGGGCGGCGCGATCCTGCACGCCGGCGAGATCAAGCTCCCCGCCGGCACGTCGCTGCTGACGGACCCCGAGACGATCGTCCTCACGGTCTCCGTGCCGCACGCGTCGGCCGACGACCTGGCCGCCGACGAGGCCGCCGCGGAGCTGGCTGCCGAGCAGTCCGCCGCCGCGCACGCCGACGAGGCCTGAGCACCACCGCACCTCCCGCCGGCGCCCGGTACCGTTCACGCGGTGCCGGGCGTCCGCCTTTCCCGCACCACCACATCCACGGAGGCCTCCGCTCATGACCGACGGACCCTGGCTCGTCGTCGGGCTCGGCAACCCGGGACCGCAGTACGCGGGCAACCGGCACAACGTCGGCCAGATGGTGCTCGACGAGCTCGCCCGCCGCACCGGTGCGACGTTCGGCAGCCGCTCGGGCGGCCTGCTGCACCGTCGCCCGCAGGCCGCGGTCGCGGAGGCGCGTCTGGGGGTCCTGCCCGGTGGTGCGCCGGGCCCGCGGGTCGTGCTCGCGAAGCCGGCGACGTTCATGAACGTGTCGGGCGGTCCCGTCGCGGCGCTCGCGAAGTACTACGACGTGCCGCTCGAGCGGATCGTGCTGGTGCACGACGAGCTCGACATCCCGTTCGCGGACGTGCGCCTCAAGCGCGGCGGCGGCGAGGGCGGCCACAACGGCCTGCGTGACACGTCGAAGGCCCTCGGCTCGAAGGACTACGTGCGCGTCCGCGTGGGGATCGGGCGTCCGCCGGGCCGTCAGGACCCGGCCGACTTCGTGCTCAAGGACTTCGCGAAGCCTGAGCTCAAGGACCTGCCGTGGCTCGTGGACCGGGCCGCGGACGCGGTCGAGGCGGTGCTCGTCGACGGGCTCGAGCCGGCTCAGCAGCGGTTCCACACCAAGGCCTGACCGCGGGCCCTGCGGGCTGACGGCGCGGCCGACCGACGGCGTGGACGACCGACGGCGCCGACCCGGGGAT
>JAEWCA010000281.1 GCA_023390875.1 Actinomycetes bacterium | reverse complement strand
CGCCAGGGCGGTCCTCGCCAGGGCGCCCCGGCCCGGGGTCGGGCACCGCGGCAGGACGACGAGCGTGCCGCCGCCCGTCGAGCCCGCGCCGCCGCCCACCGGTCGGCGGTGGTCCTGCCCGCGATCGTCTACCCCGACCAGCTCCCCGTCAGCGCGCGCCGCGACGAGATCGCGGCCGCGATCCGCGACCACCAGGTCGTCGTCGTCGCGGGTGAGACGGGCTCCGGCAAGACGACGCAGCTCCCGAAGATCGCCCTCGACCTGGGTCGCGGCCGGGCGGGCCAGATCGGCCACACGCAGCCCCGCCGGATCGCGGCACGGTCGGTCGCGGAGCGCATCGCCGAGGAGATCGGGACCACGCTCGGCGAGCTCGTCGGGTACCAGGTGCGGTTCACGGACGAGTCGAGCGAGAACACGCTCGTCAAGGTGATGACGGACGGCATCCTGCTCGCGCAGATCCAGCGCGACCCGCTGCTGCTGGCCTACGACACGCTGATCATCGACGAGGCGCACGAGCGGTCGCTCAACATCGACTTCATCCTCGGGTACCTCACGCGGCTGCTCCCCCGCCGGCCGGACCTCAAGGTCGTCATCACGTCGGCCACGATCGACTCGGCCCGGTTCGCGCGGCACTTCGCGGGTCCGCCGTCGGACGAGCACCCGGACGGCGTGCCCGCGCCGGTCGTCGAGGTCACGGGCCGCACGTACCCGGTGGAGATCCGTTACCGGCCGCTGTCGCCCGACGTCGAGGTGCCCGAGGGCGATGCGGCTCCGAGGCGCACCCGCCAGAAGGCGACCGAGGACCGCGACCTCATGACGGCCCTCACCGAGGCGGTCGACGAGCTCGCCGCCGAGGGTCCGGGCGACATCCTCGTGTTCCTGTCGGGCGAGCGGGAGATCCGCGACGCGGAGGACGCGCTGCGCACGTCGCTGGGCGCGCGCGTCACGGACCCGCGGCACCCGCAGGCGGTCGAGCTGCTCCCCCTGTACAGCCGGCTGTCGGCCGCCGAGCAGCACCGGGTGTTCGAGCGGCACCCGCACCGCCGGGTCGTGCTCTCGACGAACGTCGCCGAGACGTCGCTGACGGTGCCGGGCATCCGGTACGTCGTCGACCCCGGCACGGCGCGCATCAGCCGGTACTCGAAGGCGACGAAGGTGCAGCGGCTGCCGATCGAGCCGATCTCGCAGGCGTCCGCGAACCAGCGCTCGGGCCGTTGCGGACGCGTCGCCGACGGCATCGCGATCCGGCTCTACTCGGAGGACGACTTCGCGTCGCGGCCGATGTACACCGAGCCGGAGATCCTTCGTACATCTCTGGCGTCGGTCATCCTGCAGATGATCGCGGTGGGGGTCGCGGCCTCGCCCGACGACGTCACGGGCTTCCCGTTCGTCGACCCGCCGGACGTCCGAGCGGTGCGCGACGGCGTGCAGCTGCTCACCGAGCTCGCGGCGCTCGAGTCCGTCGACGGCACCACCCGGCTCACCGAGACCGGCCGGGCGCTCGCGCAGCTCCCGATGGACCCGCGGCTGGCCCGGATGATCGTCGAGGCCGGCCGCCGCGGCGTCGCGCGCGAGGTCATGGTGATCGCCGCCGCGCTGTCGATCCAGGACCCCCGCGAACGACCCGCGGACGAGCGCGACCGCGCCGACCAGCTGCACTCCCGGTTCGCCGACCCGACGTCCGACCTGCTCGCGTACCTCAACCTCTGGACGTACCTGCGCGAGCAGCAGCGCGAGCTGTCGGGCAACGCGTTCCGCCGGATGTGCCGCGCCGAGCACCTCAACTACCTGCGCATCCGCGAGTGGCAGGACGTGGTGACGCAGCTGCGCGAGCTCGCCAAGCCGCTCGGGATCCGGGTCGAGCCGCCCCGGGCCCAGCCGTCGACCGCCGCGGTGCCGGAGTCCGACCAGCCGGTCCGCGGCGCGCTGCGGCTCGAGTGGGACGCCGACCGGATCCACGTCGCCGTCCTGTCCGGGCTGCTCTCGCAGATCGGCATGCAGGAGGCGACGGAGGTCGCGGCCCCGTCGCGCGGTGGCCCGACGCGCGGCGGTCGTCCGGACCGGCGTGCGCGCAACGAGTTCCTCGGCGCGCGCGGCGCCCGGTTCGCGATCTTCCCGGGCTCGGGTCTCGCCAAGCGCCCGCCCGCGTGGGTCATGGCGGCCGAGCTCGTCGAGACGTCCCGCCTCTGGGCCCGCGACGCCGCCCGGATCCAGCCCGAGTGGGCCGAGGAGGTCGGCGCCCATCTCGTGAAGCGCACGTACTCCGAGCCGGCGTGGTCGACGAAGCAGGGTGCGGCGGTCGCGTTCGAGAAGGTGCTGCTGTACGGCGTGCCGATCGTCGCGCAGCGGCGGGTGCTGTTCGCGAAGGTCGACCCCGAGCACGCGCGCGAGCTGTTCATCCGGCACGCGCTCGTGCAGGGCGAGTGGACCACGCACCACGCGTTCTTCCACGAGAACCGCCGGCTGCTCGCCGAGGCCGAGGGCCTGGAGGCGCGGGCGCGGCGACGCGACCTCGTGGTGGACGACGACGTCCTGTTCGCGTTCTACGACGAGCGCGTGCCCGATGACGTCGTCTCGGCCCGCCACTTCGACCAGTGGTGGAAGGGCGCGCGGCGACGCGACCCGGACCTCCTGACGTTCACGCGCGAGCTCATCGTCGGCGACGAGGCGCACGCGATCGACGAGTCCGCGTTCCCGTCGCGCTGGTTGCAGGGCGACCTGAGCCTGCCCCTGACGTACCAGTTCCAGCCTGGTACAGAAGCGGACGGCGTGACTGTACACATCCCGCTGACGGCCCTCGCCAGGCTCACGCCCGACGGCTTCGGGTGGATGGTCCCAGGCCTGCGCGAGGAGCTCGTCACGGCCACCATCCGGTCCCTGCCCAAAGCCGTGCGCGTGCAGCTCGTGCCCGCCCCCGACGTCGCCCGGGGCATCGAGGCGTGGCTCGCCACGCACACCGCCTCCTGGGAGGACACCGTCCGGGCCGGTGACGCGGCACCGTCGTTCCGTGACATGTTCCGGCGGGCCGTGCGCGAGCTGCGCGACGTCGACGTCCCGGAGGACGCGTTCGACGACGACCGGCTGCCCGCGCACCTGCGCATGACGTTCCGGGTGGTCGGCGACCGCGGGGGAGTGGTCGACGAGGGCAAGGACCTGCAGGTGCTGCAGCGCCGGCTGGCCGCGCGGACGCAGGAGGCCGTCGACTCCGCCGTGCGGACGGCGGTGCGGGCGGCCATGGAGGAGG
>JAEWCA010000237.1 GCA_023390875.1 Actinomycetes bacterium | reverse complement strand
CCTCGACGTGGATCCAGTCGCGCACGTTCTCACCCTTGCCGTACAGCTTGGGCCGCACGCCGTCGAGGACGTTCGTGATCTGCCGCGGGATGAACTTCTCGACGTGCTGGTACGGGCCGTAGTTGTTCGAGCAGTTCGAGATCGTGGCCTGCACGCCGAAGCTGCGCGCCCACGCGCGGACCAGCAGGTCGGACGACGCCTTGGTGGACGAGTACGGGCTGCTCGGGTTGTAGGGGGTGTCGGGCGTGAACTTCGCCGGGTCGTCCAGCTCGAGGTCGCCGTAGACCTCGTCCGTCGAGATGTGGTGGTAGCGCACGCCGTGCCGGCGCACCGCCTCGAGCAGCTGGTACGTGCCGATCACGTTGGTCCGCAGGAACGGCCACGGGTCGTGCAGCGAGTTGTCGTTGTGCGACTCGGCGGCGAAGTGGACCACGAGGTCCACGTCCTTGACGAGGCTGTCGACGATGTCGGGGTCCGCGATGTCGCCCTTGGCGAGCACGACCCTGCCCTCGACGAGGTCGAGGCTGCGTTCGTCGCCGGCGTACGTGAGGGCGTCGAGGACAGTCACCCGGACGTCGGGCCGCTCACGGACCGTCTGGTGGACGAAGTTGGAACCGATGAAGCCGGCGCCACCAGTGACGAGCATGTGCATGCGGGAGAGCCTCCTCGAGACGGAAAACGACCCCTTACCGTAGCGGCTCGGCCGCGGGCCTGACGCGGGACCGCGGATCAGCGCCGGTAGGTTCGGCCCGTGGTGGGCGCGACGAGCAGGCGCTCGACGTCCCGGCGGGGGACGACCGCCCGCCGCCCGATCCTCCGCCGGGCCTGCAGCAGGCCGGGGAGCATGCGCCCGTACGACGCGAGTGCGCGCAGGCGCGTGCGGACGACGTGCCACGGCTGGCGTCGACGCAACGCGATCGAGGCGGTCGTCACGACGAAGGCGGCGACCGTCCGCAGGGCGAGCGGCACCGACGCGTCCTTCGTCACGGTGGCGAGGCGGTTCCGGGCGTCGTGGAACCGGAAGAAGTCGCTTCCCTCGTCGGAGCTCGCCGCGTGCTCGTGCGAGACGACGGCTCGGGCGCAGTGCACGACGCGGTACCCGGCGAGCCGCATGCGCCACGACAGGTCGGTGTCCTCGTAGTACATGAAGTAGGACTCGTCGAACACCCCGACGTCGCGCAAGGCGGACGTGCGGAGCAGCGCGGCCGCGCCGGAGAACCCGAAGACCTCGGCGGGCGGTCGGTGCCGTGACGCGTCCGCCAGCCAGCCGCGGTCCTCGCCGAACCCGTCCGTGCGCACCTGGTTCCCGGTCGAGTTGACGAGCCGGACGTCGCCCGCCGGGTCTGCGACCCAGGTCCCGTCGGGCCCCTCGACGCCGTCCGCGGTCCCGTCCGGCGCGGCCCGGAACCGCTCCGCGAGCAGGACCGTGGCGGCGACGGCGGCGACATCCGCCGGCGACCTCCGGGCCTCGTCGACGAGCGTGCGTACGAGGTCCGGGTCCGCGACGGCGTCGTTGTTGAGCAGGATCACCCACGGGGTCGTCACCGACGCCAGGACGAGGTCGTTGCCGCCGGCGAAGCCGAGGTTGCGGGACGACCGGACCACGGTGACGTCCGGGTGGTGCGACTCGACGAGCTCGACCGTCGCGTCGGTCGACGCGTTGTCGACGACGACCACCCGCATCGTCACGTCCCCGAGCCGCTGGGCGGCCAGGCTGTCGAGGCACTGCACGACGAGCGCCGCCGCGTTGTACGTCACCGTGACGACGGTGACGTCGATGTCGGTCACCGTGCGACCGCGAGGTACGCGTCGAGGGTCGCCTCGGCGCACCGCGCCCAGGTGAACCTGCCGGCCCACTCACGCCGCGCCGCCTGCGCCTCGTCGGTGCGCGGCGCGCCGACGACGCGGCGGAGCCCGTCGGCGAGCGAATCGACGTCGTACGGGTCGCACAGCACCGCATGACCACCGGTGACCTCGCGCAGCACCGCGAGGTCGGACGCGAGCACCGGCCTCCCGCTCGCGAGCGCCTCGAGCGCGGGCAGGCCGAAGCCCTCGTCGAGCGACGGCAGCGCGAGCGCCAGGGCCCCGGCGACGGCCGAGCGCAGGTCGTCCGGCTCGAGCCAGCCGGTGACGTGCACGCCGGGCACGCCCGCGGGGACGGGGGACCGGCCGGCCGGGCCGGCGAGGACGAGGTCCGGGGCGTCCGGGTCGTGCGCACGTACCTCACGGTGGGCGTCCACGAGCCGGGCCAGGTTCTTGCGTGGGTCGAGGGAGCCCACGAACACGACGTATCGCGGCGGCAGCCCGAGCCGTGCACGAGCTTCCGCGTCGGGCGCCGCCGTCGTCGACCACGTCGGGTCGACGCCGAGCGGGGTCGTGGAGACGCGCTCCGCGGGCAGGCCGTAGGCATCCCGTACCTGCTCGCCGACCGCGGCGGTCGGGGTGAGCACGTGCGCGC
Source organism: Actinomycetes bacterium (assembly GCA_023390875.1). Classification (GTDB taxonomy): domain Bacteria; phylum Actinomycetota; class Actinomycetes; order Actinomycetales; family Cellulomonadaceae; genus Cellulomonas. The sequence continues at coordinate 6,566 of JAEWCA010000237.1, read as the reverse complement.
CGCGTGCCAGCGCCCGTGCGACCAGGGCGCGGTACGCGAGGCTTGCGTCGCTCACCGTCTCGGCGTGCCGGAGGTAGGTGAGGTCGTGCACGGTGACGACCTGCGCGGCGCGGCTCGTCGGCGGCACGACGAAGTTCGTGCCGTGCATCACGTCGGTGCCCCCGACGAGCCACTCGGCCCGAGGGGCCTGGGTGCGCGTCCACGCGGCGCGAAGCAGGCGCGCGGGCACGCGCGGGCCCACCTGCTTCCAGGCGGCGGGCAGGTCCGGGACGGCATGCCCGCGGGCGGACCAGGTCGTGACCTCGAGGCGCACGTCGACGCCGCGGGCGTCAGCCGCTGCGGGCAGGTGCCGGACCAGCTCCTGGACGTAGTGGCCGATCCCGGTCCGGACGCCGAGCAGGGGGGTGCCGTCGATCGTGATGCGCACGGGCGTGATGCTCTCACGGAGGTTCCGCCGAGGCCGCGATCCGGACGGGCGGGGTCCGTCCTGTCGGCTGTGTATCCTCGGTGACCGCGCCCGGCATACGCCGAGTCGCCGTCCCTCTCGATCGGAACTGTCCGTTGGGCATCATGTCTGACACGCGTGAGGTCGTCCATTCGCGCGAGCTGCTCGTCAACCTCGTGCGACGAGAGCTGCGGAGCAAGTACAAGGGCACGCTGCTCGGCTGGGCGTGGTCGCTCATCAACCCGCTCGCCACGACCGTCATCTTCACGCTCGTCTTCTCGACGATCATGCGGGTCGAGCCGCCGGTCGGGGTCGACGGGCTGCACAGCTACCCGCTGTTCCTCCTGTGCGGCCTGCTGACCTGGAACTTCATGGCCGGCGCGGTCCAGGGCGGCCAGGGGGCGCTCGTCGCCAACGGGAACCTCATCAAGAAGACCTACTTCCCGCGCAGGCTCCTCGTCATCTCGACCGTGATCTCCGCGTTCGTCACGTACGCGATCGAGATGAGCGTCCTCGCGGTGATCTTCCTGGTGGCCGGCGTCAACGTGCTGCCGTGGATCCCGCTCGTCGCCCTGATCATGGTGCTGCTCGCGGTGTTCTCGCTCGGCCTCGCTCTGATGCTGTCCGTCGTCAACGTCTACTTCCGCGACGTCTCGCACTTCGTGAGCCTGTTCATGCAGATCTGGTTCTACGCGACGCCGATCATCTACCCGATCTCGCTGATCCAGGGCATCCAGGACGGTGACAGCTGGGCGTCCGGGCTGCCGCTCGAGCAGCTGTACAACATCAACCCGATGGTGGCGATCGTCGAGTCGATCCGCGACATGTTCTACTCGGGCCAGCTGCCCGCGTGGCAGCCGCTCGTATACACCGTGCTCGTCACGGCCTTCCTGGTGTGGTGGGGGAACCGCGTCTTCGGCCGTCTCGAGACCCGTCTCGCGGAGGAGCTGTGACCGACCCCGTCATCCGTGCCGAGAACGTCTCCAAGCGGTTCCGGATCTACCACGAGCGCAACCAGTCGCTCAAGATCGCGATGATGCGCGGCCGTCGTGCGAACTACGACGAGTTCTGGGCGCTGCAGGACGTGAGCTTCTCCGTCTCGCGCGGGACGACGTTCGGGCTCGTCGGCCACAACGGCTCGGGCAAGTCGACGATGCTCAAGACGCTCGCCCGGATCCTGGTCCCGGACCGCGGCCGCGTCTCGGTCGACGGGAAGGTCTCAGCCCTGCTGGAGCTGGGCGCAGGCTTCCACCCGGAGCTGTCCGGGCGGGACAACATCTACCTCAACGGCTCGATCCTCGGGCTGAGCAAGAACGACATCAACCGTCGCTTCGACGAGATCGTCGGCTTCGCGGGGCTCGAGAAGTTCATCGACACACCCGTGAAGAACTACTCGTCCGGCATGTACGTGCGACTCGGGTTCTCGGTGGCGATCAACGTCGACCCGGAGATCCTCATGGTCGACGAGGTGCTCGCGGTCGGCGACGAGGAGTTCCAGCGCAAGTGCATGGAGAAGTTCAAGGACTTCCGTGACCAGGGCCGCACGATCGTCGTCGTGAGCCACGCGCTGGGCACGATGCGCGACATGTGCGACGAGGTCGCCTGGCTCGACCACGGCAGGCTGATGGAGGTCGGCAAGCCGAACGAGATCGTCGACCAGTACGTCGAGACGTCCCACAAGGAGCGCACCGAGCTCCAGGCCCCGGAGGGCGGCCTGCGGCACGGCACGGGCGAGGTCCGGGTCGACGCGGTCGAGCTCGTCCGGCCCGACGACGCACCGCACGGTCGTACGGGTGAGAAGGCGACGTTCCGGCTGCACTACCAGGCGAGCAAGCAGGTCGACGACGTCGTCTTCGGCATCGGCCTGCACACGATCACCGGCCAGCACGTCACGGGCCCCAACACGAAGGACGCCGGCCTCCGCGTGGACGTCCGCCGCGGGAAGGGGCACGTCGACCTGGAGGTGGAGCGCCTGATGCTGCTGCCGGGGACGTACGACCTGTCCCTGGGCGTCACCGACGCGTCGCTGGTGCACCAGTACGACCACCAGGTCCGGGCGCTGCGGTTCGACGTGCTCGCGGGGGAGCCTGCCGAGAGGTTCGGCGTCATGAGCCTGGGTGGTTCGTGGAAGATCGAGCCGGAGAACTGAGCGGCCGGTGACCGGCCGGGTCGCGTCCTCCGACGACGCGGACCTTCGGAACCGACCGCAGACTACGAGTGGTAAGGCGCACGTGCGCCGGGGGGAGTGAGCGATGGCCCAGGAGCGCCGCGCAGGGACGGTGTCGATCATCGTCGTGAACTACAAGGGCGCCGAGGACACGATCACGTGCCTGAGGTCCTTCGCCGACGTCGACTGGCCGGAGGACAAGCTCGAGCTCGTCGTCGTGGACAACGCGAGCGGCAGTGACGACGTCGATCGGATCAAGGCGGCGGTGCCGCAGGCCAAGGTCGTCCGGTCGTCGACGAACCGGGGCTTCGCCGGGGGCTGCAACCTCGGCGTCGAGAAGAGCTCCGGCGAGTACGTCGCGTTCATCAACAACGACGCGCGTCCGGACCGCCGCTTCCTGACAGCGGCCATCCCGGTGCTCGACCGCAGCCCGGACGTGGGCGCGGTCGCGACGAAGGTCCTCGACTGGGACGGCGAGACGATCGACTTCGCCGGTGCCGGGATGTCCTGGTACGGCCAGGCGTTCAAGCTCGGCGTCGGCCAGCGACCCGGCACCGACCCCGAGGTCGAGCGGGACGTCCTGTTCGGCACCGGGTCCTCGCTCATCATGCGGGCCGACGTGTTCCAGCGCGTCGGCGGCTTCGACGAGGACTACTTCATGTTCTTCGAGGACGTGGACCTCGGGTGGCGCCTGTGGGTGCTCGGGTACCGGGTCCGCTACGTCCCGGCGTCGGTGTCCTACCACCGGCACCACGCGTCCATGTCCTCGATCGGCTCGTGGCGGGAGAAGTTCCTGCTGGAGCGCAACGCGCTGTACACGATCTACAAGAACTACGACGACGAGCACCTCGCGCGGTTCCTGCCGGGCGCGATGACGCTCGCGATCCGGCGTGGTGTCGAGCTGGGGGGAGACGACCCGACGACGCTCGACCTCGCGCACGGGCACGACCCTGAGGAGGGGCCGCTCACGAGCGCGTCGCGCACGGCGCTGGCCTCGACGTACGCGATCGACGAGTTCTCCCGCAACATGCACGAGCTCGACCGCAAGCGCGCCGAGATCCAGGCCGCGCGCCGGCGTCCCGACGCGGAGATCCTGCCGCTGTTCGGCCCGGCGCTGCAGCCGAACATCCAGGAGCGCGGCTTCGTGTCGTCGTATGACGCCGTCGTCAAGGCGTTCGACGTCGAGGAGGCCTTCGTGTCGCGTCGGCGGATCCTCGTGGCGACCGGCGACACGCTCTCGCCGCGGATGGCGGGCCCCGCGATCCGCGCGTGGCAGATCGCGTCGGCCCTGACCGCCGAGCACGACGTCCAGCTCGTCACGACCGGGGAGTGCAGCCTCACGAGCTCGGAGTTCCCGATCCGGCACGTCAACGGTCGGGACCTGGCCAAGCTGGAGAAGTGGGCGGACGTCATCATCTTCCAGGGCTTCCTGCTGCACGAGCACCCCGTGCTGCGGTCGTCGCGCAAGGTCGTCGTCGCCGACATCTACGATCCGTTCCACTTGGAGCAGCTCGAGCAGGCGCGCGATCTCGGCGAGAAGCGGCGCCGCTCGGTGGTGCGCTCGTCCACGGCCGTGCTGAACGAGCAGCTGCGACGTGGCGACTTCTTCATGTGCGCGTCGGAGAAGCAGCGTGACTTCTGGCTCGGGCAGATGGCGGCGCTCGGGCGCATCAACCCCGCCGTGTACGACGCCGACGAGACGCTCGGCAACCTGCTCGCGGTCGTCCCGTTCGGTGTGGGCGACGACGAGCCGGTCGCGACCAAGCCCATGGTCAAGGGCGTCATCCCGGGCATCGGCCCTGACGACAAGGTCGTCCTGTGGGGCGGTGGCATCTACAACTGGTTCGATCCGCTGACCCTCATCCACGCGATCGACAAGATGAAGGGCGACGTCCCCGAGGTCCGCCTCCTGTTCATGGGCGTCAAGCACCCGAACCCGGCCGTGCCGGAGATGCGCATGGCGGTGCAGGCCCGCAACCTGGCGGAGCGCCTGGGGCTGCTGGGCACGCACGTGATCTTCAACCACGAGTGGGTCGCGTACGACGAGCGGCAGAACTTCCTGCTCGAGTCGGACATCGGGGTGAGCACGCACCTCGACCACATCGAGACCGCGTTCTCGTTCCGCACCCGCATCCTCGACTACATGTGGGCGTCGCTGCCGATCGTGTGCACGGACGGCGACTCGCTCGCGGCGCTCGTGAAGGAGCGCGACCTCGGACGGGTCGTGCCCGCCGGCGACGTGGACGCGCTCGCGACGGCGCTCACCGAGATCCTGCGCGACGAGGCGCTGTCCAAGGGACTGCGGGAGAACGTCCGCGAGACGGCTCCCGCCTACCGCTGGTCCCAGGCGCTGCAGCCGCTCATCGAGTTCTGCCGCGAGCCGCATCGCGCGCCCGACCTGCTCGACCCCGACCTCGCCGACCAGCTCGAGAGCCGAGTCAAGGTCGCACCGCCCGCGTGGGGCGGCGTGCGAGGCGATCTCGAGCTGGTGCGCGAGTATCTGGCCGACGGCGGCGTGGCCATGGTCGCCTCGAAGGTCGCCCGGCGCACCAAGCGCGTGCTGCGCCTGCAGCCCCGCACCTGAGGCTCCCGCCGGGGTCATCCTCGGCCCAGCCCCGCGCCGGGGGCGACCTCAGCCCTTCGAGGCCGGGTCGTCCTCGGTGCCGGCGGCAGCCGTGAGGTGCGTCTCGACGGTGGTGCGCAGCAGCGCGAGCTCCTCCGCGATCGTCCGTGTCTCCTCCTCGAGGTTCGACACCTCGACGCTGAGCTGGATGCAGACGATGAGCAGCACGGCGATGGCGAGCGCGAAGACCAGGTTCGACGGCGCGACGACGCCGAGCGCCGACGCGAGCCAGAACGCCAGGCCCGGGACCGCGCCGACGACGCAGATGCCGAGCACGACCACGAGCCAGATGGCTGCGTACTTCTCGCGCACCCGACGGCTGCGCAGGAGCCAGAAGAGCGCCGCCGCGAGGGCCACGCAGATGCCGACGGCGAGCCCGTAGCCGCTCACCGGAGCACCTCCGGCTCGGTGGCCGGCGCGGACGAGACGGGCTCGGTCGGACGGGAGAGCGCGATGAGCAGCGCGAGCAGCGCGCGGAGCAGGAACACGAACGCCTTCCAAGGGTTGTGGGACGGTGTCCCGCCTGCACGCGGCCTCATCGTGACCCCGGTCTGGCGGATCACGAGGCCGGCCCGGGCCGCGATGACGAGCGACTCGACCGTGTCGCCCAGGTACTCTGCGGGGTAGTTGGCTGCGAACAGCCGGATGGCCCGCCGGTCGCTCAGCTTGAAGCCCGACGTCGTGTCCGTGAGGCCGGTGCGGGCGATCCTGCTGAGCGTCGTCGACAGCGCCCGCATCGCCCAGCGCCGCGGCCCGCGCGCGACGTAGTTGCCCTCGCCGGCGAACCGGGCGCCGATCACGATGTCCGCACCCTCGGAGCGGTGCACGTCGAGGAGGCGCACGACCTCGGCCGGGTCGTGCTGACCGTCGCCGTCGATCTGCACGGCGAAGTCGTAGTCGTGCCGCAGGGCGTACTTGTAGCCGGCACGCATGGCGCCGCCGACGCCCAGGTTGACCGGCAGGTCGATCACCGCGGCACCGCCGGCCCGGGCGGTCCCGGTGGTGTTGTCGGTGGACCCGTCGCTGACGACGACGACGTCGGCGTGGGGGAGCGCGGCACGGACCTCGACGAGCACCTGCGGGAGCGTCTGCTCCTCGTTGAACGCTGGGATGACGACGAGCAGCCGCGGGTCGTGAGGGGGGTTCGGCACGGGGGTGAGTCTATCGGTCGAGGCGGCACGGCCCGGCGCCGCCGTCACGTCAGGACGTGACGGCAGCGCAGCCGAGGGTCGTGTTCTGCCCCGGCCCGTCGTTGATGGCGTAGACGCAGACGGAGTGCTGGCCGGGGGTCAGGGTGCGCGTGTGGGTGTAGCCGTGGGCCGATCCGAGGC
>JAEWCA010000187.1 GCA_023390875.1 Actinomycetes bacterium | reverse complement strand
GGCCAGGCCCGGCACGCGTCTCGCGGGGTCACGACGCCGTTGGCGTGCCCCTGGTCTGGGTGGGTCCGGTCAGCTGCGCACCGCGTGGTGCTGGTGGGCAGCGGGTCCGGGGGCCCACGTGTGGGGGACGACCTGGTTGGTCTGGATGTCGGTGAGCTCCGCGGCGTAGACCACGGCCTCGTAGACACCCGCCTCGACCCGGTCGAGCTGCAGGCTCTCGGCGCGGTCGATGTCGTCGCCGAGGTGCGAGATGCGGGCGACGACGTACCGCTGCGAGTCCTGCCACTGGTCCACGACGCGGACGCTCAGGCCGTTCCAGCGGGCCGTGAGGTCCAGCTCGAACAGCTCGGTGACGTCCTCGCGGGCGACCCGGCGGTACCAGCGGCCCGAGGGCGCCTGGTGGAAGCCGGTCTCGGCGAGCGGGGGGTTCGCGAGCGCCATGACGACCGTGTGGCCGCCGTCGACGACGTCCGCCTCGAGGTACGCGCCGTGCCACTTGGCGACGGGGCCGACGCAGCGGGACAGCGACGCGAGCGCCGGGCGGGGGGCCCCGAGCTGCGCGACGGTCCAGCCGGTGCCGACGTCGCCGTAGCGGGCGAGGAGCGTCTGCGAGCCGTTGTCGTAGATGCGGACGAGCTCCGCGCCCGGGGGGATGCGGGAGTGTCGGAGCCACCACAACGGGAGGATGTAGCCGGGGACGTCGCGGTACTGGAGCTGCGGGGACGACTCGAACCGCAGGACGTCGATGGAACGGTCGTACGGGCTGAACGGCGAGCCGTAGTAGCCGAGGCCGTGCACCTCGAAGAGCTGCGCCGGCGTGGTGGCGAACGCGACGTCCTCTGCGCGCACCACGTATCCCGCCACACGGTCATGGCCTGCCGTGAGGATCGCCCTGGTCAGAGCCGGGGTGATGGCCTTCTGCATGAGGGTCACGATGGGCATCCTTGCGCCGAGATCGGATGGAACCGGAGGAACCAGACGGATCGGTGCACGATTGTGCAGCGTTTCCAGGGCATCTGTCCAGATTGCCTCACCCCTTCGAGTGAACGCCCAGGTCAGCCGCTATGAGAGCGTTCTTATCGAAACGCTTCACCAACGTGCAGTGCTGATACCGGGGTGATCCCATGACCTGCGCTTGGGCGGTTCCGGACCACTCCCAGGCAGCCTGCCACAGACCGGTTTGTCCGAATAGCCCGTTCGGGTGCCGGGCTTCGTCCGGACGGCGTCCCGTGCGGGCCGTCCGGGCCTCATGGACGCGTCGGGACGGCCCGTCGACCGGGACGCGAAAGGCCCGGCACGCCGTCCGCAGACGACGCCCGGGCCTGCGCGCGCGGGCTCAGTCCTGGAGGTGCTCGACGAGCTCCGCGGCGAGCCCGGTGTACGACGCGGGCGTGAGCGCCGACAGCCGTGCGGCGACGTCGTCCGGCAGCCCGAGGCCCGCGATGAACACGCGCATGTCGTCAGCCGTCAGCCGCCGCCCGCGCGTCAGCTCCTTGAGCCGCTCGTAGGGGTTGTCCATCCCGGTCACCCCCGCCACCGACGCGGCACGCATCGCCGACTGCACCGGCTCGCCGAGCACCTCCCAGTTCTCGTCGAGCTCACGCGCCAGCAGCGCCTCGTCGACGTTGAGCGCGCGCAGACCGCGGCGCACGTTGTCGATCGCGAGCAGCGAGTGGCCGAACGCGGGCCCGATGTTGCGCTGCGTCGTCGAGTCGGTGAGGTCGCGCTGCAGGCGGCTCGTGACGAGCGTCGCGGCGAGCGTGTCGAGCAGCGCGCAGGACAGCTCGAGGTTGGCCTCGGCGTTCTCGAACCGGATCGGGTTGACCTTGTGCGGCATGGTCGACGAGCCGGTCGCGCCGGCCACCGGGACCTGGATGAAGACGCCGCGCGAGATGTACGTCCACACGTCGGTCGCGAGGTTGTGCAGCACGCGGTTGAAGCGCGCGACGTCGGCGTACAGCTCGGCCTGCCAGTCGTGCGACTCGATCTGCGTGGTCAGCGGGTTCCACGTGAGGCCGAGGTGCTCGACGAACGTGCGGCTCACCACGGGCCAGTCGGCGCCCGGCACCGCGACGACGTGCGCGCCGTACGTGCCGGTCGCGCCGTTGATCTTGCCGAGGTACTCGTCGGACGCGATGCGGCGCAGCTGGCGGCGCAGGCGGTGCGCGAGGACGGCGAGCTCCTTGCCGAGCGTGGTCGGCGTCGCGGGCTGGCCGTGCGTGAGCGCGAGCAGCGGGACGCGGGCGTGCTCGGCGGCCATCGCGGCGACCTCGTCGACCAGCGCGGTCGCGGCGGGCAGCCAGACGTCCTGCACCGCGCCGCGGACCATGAGCGCGTACGACAGGTTGTTGATGTCCTCGCTCGTGCAGGCGAAGTGCACGAGCTCGCCCACGTCGGGGAGCACGGTGTCGCCCAGGGCGCCGGGGGCGTCGGCGAGCCGCTTCTTGAGGAAGTACTCGACGGCCTTCACGTCGTGCACCGTGACGCGCTCGATCTCGGCGAGCTCGGCGACCTCGTCGGGCCCGAACGTCGCGACGACGTCCCGCAGGTACTGCTCCTCGGCGGGGCTCAGCGTGGGAGCGCCCGGCACGACGGAGTGCGACGTGAGGTGGATGAGCCACTCGACCTCGACGTGCACGCGCTCGCGGTTGAGGGCCGCCTCGGACAGGTGGTCGACGAGCGGGGCGACGGCGGCGCGGTACCGGCCGTCGAGCGGGCCGAGGGCGATCGGCGGCGTGGCCTCGGCGAGACGGACCCGCGCGGGCGCAGCGTCGGGCGCGGCGTCGGGCGCAGCGTCAGGCGCCGCGTCGGGCGCAGCAGAGGAGGCGGTCACGTCGGGGGAGGCCATGCGCCCATCATCCCATCGCCCCTCGCGGCCCTGCGGCCGCGTCCACCTCCGACGGCGCCCGACGGGACCGACGTGCCTGTCGCACGTCTGCCGCCGCACGACGGGCCTCGACGGGCCGCTCGGCGGCCGGGTCGTCAGTAGCCTGGCCGGACCCGCACCCGACAGGTCCGACCGCCCCCGAGGAGCCCCGTTGGCGCAGCCCAGCCGCATGCCGGCCGCGGTCCTCGGCGTGGGCGCGCTCGTCGCCGTCACCGTCCTGGCCTCGGCCGCGGCCGGGCCGTGGTCGCTGCACGTCAAGCGCACCGGGCAGGTGGGCCCCGACGACCCGCTCGTCGCCGAGTCGAGCACGCCCGGTCCGCTGGTGACGCACGCCCCGACGCCGTCGGGAGAGGCCACCGCCCCGCCGTGGGTCACGTTCGTCGTCCTCGTCCTGGGCACCGTGGTCGTCGTCGTGCTGCTGCTCGTGCTGGTCCGGTGGCTCGCCCGGCTGCTGCGCGCGCACCTGGCCCCGCTCACCACCGACGACTCGCCGCCGTCGGCCGCGTCCGACGACGTGTCCGACCACTGGGTCCCCGCGATGCAGGACGGCGTCCGACGGGCCACGCAGGAGCTCGACGACGAGCAGCCGCCCGGCGACGCGGTGATCGCCGCGTGGGTCGCCCTCGAGCGCGCGGCGGCGTCCGGCGGGCTGGTCCGCGACCGGGCGGAGACGGCCACCGAGTTCACGGTCGACGTGCTCGACGCGACGAGCGCCGACCCCGCCGCCACCCGCACGCTGCTCGACCTGTACCTCGCCGCCCGGTACAGCCGGCACCCGCTGACCGCGGACGACGTCGCGCGCGCCCGCACGAGCCTCGCGACGATCGCGAACGGGCTCGCCGACCGCCGTGAGGGGGTGCACCGATGAGGTGGTGGGAGCGACGCTGGCAGCCGGTCGCCGCGTTCGCGCTGCTCGCCGGGGCGGCCTGGTCGGGCGGCCTGCGGTCGTGGTCGCCCGTGCTCGTGGGGCTCGCCGGTGCCGCGCTCGTCGTCGTCCTGCTGCGGAT
>JAEWCA010000171.1 GCA_023390875.1 Actinomycetes bacterium | reverse complement strand
ACCCCCGAGGCCCCGGCTGCCGCGGCGGCCCCGGCGCCGCCCGCGCGACCCGCGGACACGAACGGCTGGGTCGTCCTCGGGCGCGCCCTGCGTCCTCGCGTCACGCGAGCGCAGCTGCTCGCGGCGGTCCTGTGCGCCGTGCTGGGCTTCGCCCTCGTCGTGCAGGTCCGCCAGACGGGAGGCGCGAGCCTCGAGGGCATGCGGCAGGCCGACCTGGTGCGCATCCTCGACGAGACGACGACGCGCGGGGACGCGCTCGCCCGGGAGGCGGCCGACCTGCAGCGTGAGCGCGACGGCCTGGTGTCCGGCTCGGACACCCGCCAGGCTGCGATCGACGCCGCGGAGCGCAACGCGGCCACACAGGGCATCCTCACGGGCCGGCTCCCTGCCGAGGGTCCGGGCGTCATCGTGACCTTGACCGAGCCCGACGGCGCGATCAAGCCGGCGTCGATGCTCAACATGCTCGAGGAGCTGCGCAACGCGGGAGCCGAGGCCATCGAGCTCAACGGGCAGCGGATCACCGCCAGCAGCGCGTTCACGGGCACGGCCGGCGCGATCGAGGTCGACGGCGTGACGCTCCACGCGCCCTACCAGTGGACCGCGATCGGCGACCCCGACATCATCGGCCCGGCGCTGAAGATCCCGGGCGGTGCGCTCGCGCAGGTCCGCAGCAACGGTGGTCGCGGGACGGTCGAGGCGCAGGACCTGGTCCAGGTCACGGCCGTCCGCGCGGTGCCCGACCCGGTGTACGCGACCCCGGTCCCGCCGCAGACCGATTGATCCGGATCGCGCCGGGCCCGCCCGGGCCACGGGCGCCGATCGTGCTGCGCGTACACGGCGCAGCCGCATAGGGTGTGCCTGACCACTTCACGGCGGCGGTGGTCGACGGCACGAGATGGGCTCCGGGAGGCGTACATGACCGACGATCAGCAGGCCCCGGGGGGACAGGACCCCCAGGTCGCGCGGCCCGCGTACGGCCCGGACACGACGATGGCGTTCGGCTCGCTCGAGCCCGTCGAGATCGAGGCGGCCGCACCCGTCGGCCTGACACCGGACGAGGTGGCCGCGGTCCACGCCCTGCCGCCGACGAGCGCGCTCCTGGTCATGCAGCGTGGCCCGAGCGCCGGCGCACGGTTCCTCCTGGACGCCGAGCGCACCGTCGCGGGCCGTTCCACGCAGGCGGACATCTTCCTCGACGACGTCACGGTCTCGCGCAAGCACGCCGAGTTCGTCCGGGAGGGCCAGCAGTTCGTCGTGCGGGACATCGGGTCGCTGAACGGCACCTACGTCAACCGCTCGCGCATCGACCAGGTCGTGCTGCGCGCCGGCGACGAGGTGCAGATCGGCAAGTACCGCATGACGTTCCACCCGAGCCCGCAGCGCGAGTCGCCGCGCTCGTGACCGGGTGTCGACAGGGATCGTTCGGGGTGTCAGGGGTGGAAGTCGGATGAGCGGTGCCGGGGCGCAGCGCGCCGCAGCGGTCGAGGCAGTGGCGGTGGCCGGCGTCGCACGCGAGAGCGAGCCGTGGCCGCGGGGGCTGTCCCGGCGCGCGTCCATGCGCATCTCCGACGTGCTCGCGGCCCTGCACCTGGAGTTCCCGGCGGTCACGACGTCCAAGCTGCGCTTCCTCGAGGAGCAGGGGCTCGTCGAGCCGGTGCGGACGCCTGCCGGGTACCGCCAGTACTCGCCCGCGGACATCGAGCGGCTGCGTTTCGTGCTGCGTCAGCAGCGGGACAAGTACATGCCGCTCAAGGTCATCAAGGAGCGGCTGGCGGCCCTCGACGCGGGCGACGAGGACGAGCCGACGACCCCGGCCCGGCTCGCGACCCGCGACGGTGTCCGCGAGACGCCGGGCGTGCGGTGGACGGTCGACGCGCTCGCGCGGGAGGCCGGCGTGGAGCCCGGGTTCGTCCAGGACCTCGTCGCGGCCGGCGTGCTGCGCACGCACGGTCGCTCGTCGTTCGACCCGTGGGCGCGCGACGTCGTCGTGGCGGCCGCGGCGCTCGCCGAGCACGGCATCGACGCGCGTCATCTGCGCCAGTTCCGCGCGGCCGCGGACCGGCAGGCCGACATCGTCGAGCAGGTCGTGGCGCCGTGGCGGGGCCGCCGCAGTGCGTCGTCCCGCGCCCGCGCGGGGACGGTGGCCGCCGAGGTGGGCGAGCTCTGCACGCAGATGCACACGGCCCTCGTCCGGGCGGCGGTCGCCGAGCTGGCCCCCTGACAACCGCGCGGCGTCCGGTTCGTGTCCGGCCAGCCGGATCGTCCCAGTCGTCGTAGCGTGGGGCGCGTGGGAGAGGACGCCGAGCTCGTGCCGGTCGAGGTCGTCGGGGTGCGCCAGCACCTGGCCGACGACGAGATCGTCGTGCTGCTGCTCGACCCCGACTCCGAGCTGCTGGTGCCGATCCTCATCGGGCCGTCCGAGGCGAGCGCGATCGCGTCGGCGCAGGCCGGGATCGTGCCGCCGCGCCCCATGACGCACGACCTGCTGCGGGACGTGCTGCTGGCGACGGGTTCCGGGCTCACGCGCGTCGAGATCACCCGTCTGGAGGACGGGGTGTTCCACGCCGAGCTGGTGCTCCAGACGGGTCCTCGCGTGGACTCCCGCGCGTCGGACGCGATCGCGCTCGCGCTGCGGTTCGGGTGCCCCGTGCTGTGCTCGGCCGAGGTCGTGGCGGTCGCGGGCATCGAGGTGCGGACCACGACGTCGGAGCAGGACCTGGAACGGTTCCGGCGGTTCCTGGACGTCGTCACGCCGGACGACTTCGGGAGCGGCGAGGAGCCGGGGGAGGACACCCGGGCCGACTGACGGCGCAACCTTCACCCTCCGGTCGAAGGTGAGACTCGCCGAGGGCGACACGCCCGGGGCGGGGGTTCGTTGCATCGGCACCTGCCCGGGCCTAGCGTGGCAGGCAGTCAAGTCAGGGTGCGCACCGTGCGGTGCGTGTCGAGCGGAGGACCACGTGGCCAGCAACGAGAACGCCGAGTCCGTGGTCGGTGTGCCGCAGCGCGTGCAGGGCCTGCTGTTCGACGACGACCTTCCCGACCTCGACACGTCCACCGGCTACCGCGGCCCGACCGCGTGCCGAGCTGCCGGCATCACGTACCGCCAGCTCGACTACTGGGCCCGCACGGGGCTCGTCGAGCCGTCGGTGCGGCCCGCGACCGGCTCTGGCACGCAGCGCCTGTACAGCTTCCGCGACATCCTCGTGCTCAAGGTCGTCAAGCGGCTGCTCGACACGGGTGTGTCGCTGCAGCAGATCCGCACGGCCGTCGGCCACCTGCGGGAGCGTGGCGTCGAGGACCTCGCGCAGATCACGCTCATGTCCGACGGTGCGAGCGTCTACGAGTGCACGTCGGCCGACGAGGTGATCGACCTGGTCCAGGGCGGCCAGGGCGTCTTCGGCATCGCCGTGGGCCGCGTGTGGCGCGAGGTCGAGGGGACGCTCGCCGAGCTGCCGACCGAGCGCGCCGAGGACGACGAGTCCGCCCCGCTGCCCGTGGCGAACGACGAGCTCGCCCTGCGCCGCCAGGCGCGCAACGCCGGCTGACGTCCGCAGGGGTCGTCGACGCCGGACGGGCAGAACCGCGCCGGCGCCGTCCGCGTCAGTGCCGCGGAGCCCGCAGCGCGCGGTCGAGCAGCGCGTCGAACACCTTCGAGAGCTCGGCCGCCGCTGCCCCGGGCCACACGTGCACGGGCTGGGCGGCCCCCTGGGCCTGCTGGAGAGCGGCCCGCTCCGGCACGGCGGGGGACAGGACGAGCGGCCCGTACAGCGTCGCGAGCTCCTCCTGACGGAACGCCTGCTCGACCGACCGCGCACGGACCCGGTTGACGACGATCCCGAGCGGCTGGAGCTGCGGAGCCGGCCCACGACGCAGCTCGTCGATGGTCCGCATCGCACGACCGACTGCCATGACCGCGAACAGGCCCGGCTCGGTGACGACGACCGCACGGTCGGCGGACGTCAGGCCGGTGCGCGTCAGGCCGCCGAGCGACGGCGGGCAGTCGATGATCACGAGGTTGTACCCGCGCACCCACGACAGCGCGAAGCGCAGGCGGTCGACGTCCGCGTCGTCCAGCCGGTCGTGGGTCGCCGAGCGCTCCGAGCCTGCGAGCACGTCGAGGCCCTCGTCGGCCCACGTGCTCGGCGCGGTCGCGCGCTGCACGGTGGCCTCGCCGGGCTCGTCGAGCACGGACGCCACGTCGGCACCGGGCGCGGGCCGCACGCCGAGCGCCATGGTGGCATCACCCTGCGGGTCGAGGTCCACGACGAGCGTCCGGAGCCCGCGCTCCAGCGCCGCCGACGCCAGACCCAGCGTCACGGACGTCTTGCCCACGCCACCCTTGAGACTGCACACCCCGAGCACCAGCACGGCGCCACCGTAACGGCCCCTGGCCTCCCGACACGAAACGGGCACCACCCCGGACGGGTCGAACCGGTCATCGTCGCCCACATCGCCCGGCGCGAGCGGCCGATGTGGGCAAGACTGCCGTCATGACCCGCCTGACCCGCTGGGGGCACTCGTGCGTGCGCCTCGACCGTGACTCCGCGGCCCTCGTCATCGACCCGGGGTCGTTCTCCGCGCTCGACCGTGCGCTCGCCGGAACCACCGCCGTGCTCGTCACGCACGAGCACGTGGACCACGTCGACGTCGAACGCGTCGCGGCGGCGACGAAGGACGGTGTCGACGTGTGGGCGCCGCAGGCCGTCGTCGACGCGCTCTCCGGTGGCGGCGCGGCCGGCGACCGGCTGCACGCGGTGCGCGGCGGGGACGCGTTCAGCGCGGGCGGGTTCGACGTCCGCGCGCTGGGCGAGTGGCACGAGCTGATCCACGCGGACGTCCCGCGGGTCACGAACGTGGGGTACCTGGTGGAGGGCGTGCTGCACCCCGGGGACGCGTACGTGGATCCCGCCGGCGCCCAGGTCGACGTGCTGCTCACGCCGCTCGGGGCGCCGTGGCTGCGGCTCGGCGACGTCGTCGACTACGTCCGACGCGTCCGGCCGAAGCGGATCGTCGCGGTGCACGACGCCCTGCTGAGCGACGCCGGCCGGTTCCTGGCAGGCTCGCTGCTCGGGCGGCTCGCGGGCGCGGGCGAACCGGTCGTGCTCGACCCCGGGGACGGGATCGAGCTGTGAGGCTGACGGGGCCGCCGGTGGCCCCGTAGCGTGGACGACGTCGGAGAGGAGAGCCTGGTGACGCAGACCCCGGGGCACGAGGTGCCCGAGCTCGAGTACGACGAGACCGTGCCGCCGCGACCGGAGGAGGAGATCGCCGACGTCGCCCGGGCGGTCCCCGACCCCGAAGGCCACGGATCCTCGGCGCGCGAGGAGCCCTGACCCCCACGATCACGCGTGGTGAGGCATCCTGTGCCTGTGCTGATCCACCGTGTGGTCGAGGACGACTGGCGCCTGATGCAGGAGGTGCGTCTGCGGGCGCTGCGCGAGGACCCGGACGTGTTCGGGTCGTCCCTCGCCCGGGAGGAGAGGTTCCGGGAGTCGCACTGGAGGATGCGCACGCGGTCGAGCCCGAGCTGGATCGCGCTCGACGAGTCCGGCACCGGCCGCGGCATCGTCGGCATGATCCTCGAGCCGGGCTCGCCCGACGACGACCGGCACGTCGTGTCGCTGTGGGTCGCTCCCGAGGTCCGTCGTCGCGGCATCGGCTGGACGTTGCTCGACACCGTGCGCCAGGCCGCCCTCGACGACGGCGCGCGCACGCTGTCGCTGTGGGTCGTGGACGAGAACCACGCCGCGGTCGACCTGTACGTGCGGGCCGGATTCGCCCGCACCGGTGAGCGCCACCAGACGCCGCGGGAGCCGTCGCAGACCGAGGAGCGGTACGTCCTCGAGCTGCGCTGATCAGGCGCGCGCCTGGCGGCGCCACTGCAGCGGCGTCACGCCGTGCTGCTCGCGGAACCGGCGCACCAGGTACGTCGCGTCGCGGTACCCGGTGCGCTCCGCGACGACGGCGACGGGCAGGTCCGTCTCGACGAGCAGGCGGCGCGCCTCGATCATGCGGCGCTCGGTGAGCCACTCGAGCACGGTCCGGCCCGAGCGCTCGCGCACGACGGTCGTGAGGTGGCCCGTGGTGTAGCCGAGCGAGTCGGCGACGTCGCGCGTGGAGATCGGCTCGCGGAAGCCGGCCTCCACCACGTCCAGGACCGCGGCGACGAGCGGGTCACGCGCCCAACCGCCCGCGATCTCGTCGAGGTCCGGTCGCGCGCCACGGCCCGGCGTCGCCGGGGGAGCTACGGGCGTGATCCGCGCGAGCGAGACCAGGAGCAGCGTGAGCGCCGCCGTCGCGGCCTCGTGCGCGCCCGGCCGCACCGGTCCGGGGGAGTGCACACCGGCCTCGTCGGACAGCACCCCGAGCAGCGTCGCCCACGAGGCCCGCTCCCGCTCCGGCACCGACAGCACGCGCGGCGCGCCCTCGTCCAGGCGACCGAACGCCGCGAGCAGCGGATGCTGACGCCAGGCCAACGGCGTCGAGGCCTGCGGACCGAGGGCCTCGGCCGTGAAGAACGCGAGCCACACGCGTGCGTCGCCGGGCAGCGCGGACGCTCCTCGGACCACCTCGCCGGGGGCGACGAGGCACACGTCGCCCTCGCCGAGGGCCCACTCGCGGGCGTCCACCCGCAACGTCCCGGCACCGCGCTCCACGTGCACCAGGACGTGGAAGTCGTGCGCGTGCGGGCCGTCCCCGGGCACGTGGTCGGGCCGCAGGTCGCCACCGAGGACCAGCGCGGCCCCGATCGGCACGGTGCCCGGACGGGGCAGGTACGCGATGACCGGAGTCCCGTCCGCGCGGCGCCGGCGCACGCGTGTGCGGGGGAGCAGCGGCCCGCTCACCGAAGAACGTCGCACCATCACGTACTTCCGTCCTGGTTCGGCGCCCGTGCTGGCAGGACGCTCGTCGTAGCCCGTCCGCCGGCTCTCGGGTCGGCGGCACGGCCCCAGGTTCGCACGACGGAACAGGTGATCCCATGAGCACGCAGCACGACGTCCGTCTCATCGACGGTCTCGCCCCGGGCGTCCCGCCGGAACCGTACCTGCCCGCCGCCGGGAAGTCGTGGCTGCTGCCGCTGTACGACCCGATGACGCGGCTCGGCGGCGTCCGTCGTCGGCACGCGCGCGTCGTGGACCTCGCCGGGATCACGTCGGGCGAGCGCGTGCTCGACCTCGGCTGCGGGACGGGGAACCTCGCCCTGCTCGTCGCCCGCACGGTGCCGGGCACCGTGGTGACCGGGGTGGACCCCGACCGGCCGTCGCTCGAGCAGGCCGCCCGCAAGGCGCGCCGCCGTGGCCTCCCCATGACGCTCGTGCGGGGGTACGGGCAGGCGATCCCGCTGCCCGACGCGAGCGTCGACCACGTCGTCTCGGCGCTCGCGCTGCACCACGTCGAGCCCGACGCGCGGGCTGCGACGGCGGGGGAGATCCTCCGGGTGCTGCGCCCGGGAGGGACGGTGACGATCGCCGACTTCAGCGCTCCGGCCGACGACCAGGGACGGCACGAGGGGAGCGGGCACGGGGGGAGCAGGCACGGGGCGAGCGGGCACGGCGGACGGGGGCACGGGTCGCGACGGAGGACCTACGGGCACAACGCTCGGCATGCGCTTGCCGAGGGCGACGGGGACGGGGGACTGGTGCAGCTGCTCACGGCAGCCGGGCTGGTGGGAGCGGTCGAGCTCGAGCACGACCGGATCGCGGGGTCGCCGATGGTCTTCGTGCAGGCGCTGCGTCCGTGACGTGTCAGCGGGCGGCAGCTCCGAGCTTCGCCTCGCGACGACCGACCTGCTCGACGTGGATCCACCTGTCGGCGAGCTCGACGCACAGGTGACGGTTGGGGAATGCCGCCCGTTCCGCGGGGCCCTGCTCGACCATCGCGACGAGCTGCCGCAGGTCGCGCTCGAACGCGGGCCTGCTGCCGGCCAGCACGAGCGAGCCGGCGGCGACCGTGCGGGTGAACCGGTCCCGGTCCGCACGACGGTGCGACCAGTCGGGTTCCTCGTGGCCGTCGTAGGCCCGCGCCGGCAGGGTGATCGTCTCGGGGTGACCGGGTCCGAGCCGGCGGCGCACCGACCGCCACCGGGAGGCCGGGAGCTGGAGCGAGTGGTGCACCAGGACGAGGTCCAGCGCGTGAGCGGTGCTCTCCGGTCCGTCCGACGAGATCGGCAGGAACGTGATGGTCCGGGGCGACCGCGCGGCGAACGCCCATGCGATCGTCAACGCCCGGAGCGAGTGCTTGTCGAGCGCGCCGTCGACACCGCTCCAGCACACCAGTCGTTCGACGAGCCAGCCGGCGAGCGGAGCAGTCGGGCGCACGACCCGGTAGGTGGTGCGGCCCAGCCGCACCACCTGCACGGACGCTCGCAGCTCGAGCTCGGCCACCTGCACGGGGGGATCCTGCCATCGCGCCGGCGGCGGTCAAGCGGATTCGCCCGGTCGGCGGGGAGCGGCGGCTGGCGCCCGCACTCCGCTGGATTGACATAATGCTCATTATCGGCGTTTGAGTGCCGTACGTACGGGGGCCCGGAAGGAGCTGAGCCGGTCCGTGCGCCCGTGCCGATCCGCCGTGTCCGCGCAGGCTCACCGCACCGGACCGAACGTCGCCACACGCCGTCGCGGCGCATGGCACGTGACACGCGCGGTCGGGTGTCGCCGCCGACACATCGTGCGCGGCGGGCGGTGAACGCCAGTCGACGACCCGTCGCCGCCGACACGTCGCGCGCGACGGGCGACGCACGCCGGTCGACGACCCGGCGGCGGCTCGTCGTCGCACGTCGAGCCGACGTCCCGAGGTCACCGTTCGATCCGGCCCGCAGCCGACCACGTGGTGCGTCGACCTGGCTCGACCGCAGGAGTGCGTGCGCCGAGTCCCGCTCCTGAACCATCTGAGCACGCGACGCCCGAAATCCGCGCATAGGGAGCACTATGCGAAGGTTTTCACAAGCGTCACGCTGCTGTCGGAACCCGCCGCTACGGTGCGGACGTGCTGCTCATCGACGTGGTCGACCCGTTCCTGCTCGACCGGGCGACGCTGACCCGCCGCGGACTCGGCGAGGCCTCTCGTGCCGCCTACCGTGCCGACATCGCCACCTGGGCCCGCCAGATCGCCCGCCTCGACGGACGCCTGCCGCAGCAGCCCACGCTCGACGACCCGGACCCGTTCGTCGTCGTGTCCGTCGCGGACCTCACCGAGGCGACCATCAAGTCGGCGTACCGGGTCATCCGATTGACCGAGGCACCTGCGACGGTGCAGCGCCGCGTCGGCACCCTGCGGCTCCTCGTGCACTGGCTGCTCGTCGAGGGCCACCTGACCACCGACCCCACGCTGCGGATCGAGGCGCCGCTGCGCCCGACCCGGCTGCCGGCGGGCTGGGACGACGACGAGCTCGCCCGGCTCGCGGCGACGGTGTGGCAGGACCGTCCGGGTCGCCCGAACGCGCGACGATGGCCGGCGCTGGAGCGGGCGTGCTTCGCGATCCTCGCGACGACGGGCCTGCGCGCCGCCGAGCTGTGCGCGCTCACCAACCTGTCGGTGCGCGACGCCGGCCAGGAGGCGCTCCTCGACGTGATCGGCAAGGGCGACCAGCAGCGGGCCGTGCCGATCCCGCCGGAGGCCGTCGCGGTCGTGCGGCACTACGTCACCGAGCGTGACGCCCGGCTGGGCACGCAGCCGCCCACCGCTCCCCTGCTGCTGAGCACGCAGGGCGCTCCCCTGACCCGCGGCGCGCTCCGGCACCTCGTCGACGGCTGGATCACGCGAGCCGGCATCAGCCGGTTCGACGGCGAGGCCGTGCACGCCCTGCGCCACAGCTACGCCAAGGGCCTCATCCGCTCGGGCGTCCCCGCCCCCGCCGTCCAGAGCCTGCTGGGCCACCGCGACCTCAAGACCACCGGCATCTACGTGAAGGCGACCGCGGCCGACGTGCGCGATGCCTCGCTGCTCTCCCCCGCGCGTCGGGTGCTCCGGGACGTCACCGCCGCCGTCGTCACCGGCCGACCGGCCGCTTCGCCGGAGGGCGGGCAGGCGGACGCCCGCCCGACGGCTCACGAGACGACGCCCGGCGCCGGAGCGCCCTCGTGAGGGCGCGTCAGTCGTCGTGCAGCAGGCCCAGCACGTTGCCGTCCGCGTCGGTGAACGTCGCGACGGTCCGGGTGCCACCGACCGGGTGCGCGGCCTCCTTGACCGCACCGCCCGCGGCGGTGATCTCGGCGAGCTTCGCGTCGATGTCGGCAACCTCCCAGTAGGCGACGGGCGCCGCCATGCCCTGGGCGGCGCCGCCGGGCACCAGGCCGATGTGCTGCCCGTCGACGTCGTAGCCGACGTAGTACGCGGAGTCCGTCTGCGGCTCGATGCCGAGCAGCGCGGTGTAGACGGCCTTGGCGGCCGCGAGGTCGGACACGGGGTGCAGGACGGTCGTGATGGCCATGATCTTCTCCTCGGGTGGTGACGTCGGGAGGGCGTGCGAGGGCTCAGCCCGCGGCGCGCTGGACGAGCTCGGCGATGCGCGCCTCGTCGGCGGCCGTCAGCTCGGTGAGGGCGAAGGACGTCGGCCACATCGACCCGTCGTCCAGGGCCGCCGAGTCGTTGAAGCCGAGCGTCGAGTAGCGCGCCTTGAACTTCCCGGCGGGCTGGAAGAAGACGACGGCCTTGCCGTTGCGCGCGTAGGCCGGCATCCCGTACCAGAGCGTCGGCGCGAGGCTCGGCGCGCTGGACGTGATGATCGCGTGGATCCGCTCCGCCATCGCGCGGTCGGGGTCGTCCATCTCCGCGATCTTCTCGAGCAGCTCGGGCTCGCCGTTGGTGTTCTTCGAGGAGCGGCGCACCTCCTTGGCGCGCTCCTTCATCGCGGCCTTCTCCTCGTCGGTGAAGGCTCCGGTGCCGCGGGCGGCGGCTGCCTCGGTGGCGCTCATGGTGACGTCCTTCCGTCGTGACGGGTGGGATCTCAGCGGCCGACGTAGGCCGCGAGGTGCTTGCCGGTGAGGGTCGAGCGGTCGTCGACGAGGTCGGCCGGTGTGCCCTCGAACACGACCCGGCCGCCGTCGTGGCCGGCGCCGGGTCCGAGGTCGATGATCCAGTCGGCGTGCGCCATCACGGCCTGGTGGTGCTCGATGACGATGACGGACTTGCCGGAGTCGACGAGCCGGTCGAGCAGGCCGAGGAGCTGCTCGACGTCCGCGAGGTGCAGGCCGGTGGTCGGCTCGTCGAGCACGTACACGCCGCCCTGGGTCGACATGTGCGTGGCGAGCTTGAGGCGCTGTCGCTCGCCGCCCGACAGCGTGGTGAGCGGCTGGCCCAGGCTGAGGTAGCCGAGCCCGACGTCGGCGAGGCGGTCGAGGATCGCGTGCGCGGCCGGCGTCCGGGCCTCCCCCGCGTCGAAGAACGCCTCGGCCTCGGTGACCGACATCGCGAGCACCTCGGCGATGTTCCTGCCACCGAGCCGGTACTCGAGCACGGACGCCTGGAAGCGCTTGCCATCGCACTCCTCGCACGTCGACTCGACGGTCGCCATGATGCCGAGGTCGGTGTAGATGACGCCCGCGCCGTTGCACGTCGGGCACGCACCCTCCGAGTTCGAGCTGAACAACGCAGGCTTCACGCCGTTGGCCTTGGCGAACGCCTTGCGGATCGGCTCCAGCAGCCCGGTGTACGTCGCCGGGTTGCTGCGTCGTGAGCCGCGGATCGCGCCCTGGTCGATCGACACGACGTCGGCCCCGGCCGGGATCGACCCGTGCACGAGCGAGCTCTTCCCGGACCCCGCGACGCCGGTGATGACGACGAGCACGCCCAGCGGGATGTCGACGTCGACGTCCCGCAGGTTGTTGGCCGTCGCGCCGCGGATCTGCAGCGCACCCTTCGCGGCGCGGACCGAGTCCTTGAGCGTGGCGCGGTCGTCGAGGTGCCGACCGGTGAGCGTCCCGCTCGCGCGCAGCCCCTCGAGCGACCCCTCGTAGCAGACCGTGCCGCCGCCGGACCCGGCACCCGGGCCGAGGTCGACGACGTGGTCCGCGATCGCGATCGCCTCGGGCTTGTGCTCGACGACGAGCACGGTGTTGCCCTTGTCGCGCAGCTGCAGCAGCAGCTCGTTCATGCGCTGGATGTCGTGCGGGTGCAGACCGATCGTAGGCTCGTCGAACACGTACGTGACGTCCGTGAGCGACGACCCGAGGTGCCGGATCATCTTGGTCCGCTGCGCCTCTCCCCCGGACAGCGTCCCGGACGGCCGCTCGAGCGAGAGGTACCCGAGCCCGATCTCGGTGAAGGAGTCGAGCAGGTGCTGCAGACCGGCGAGCAGCGGCGCGACCGACGGCTCGTCGAGCCCGCGCACCCACGCGGCGAGGTCGCTGATCTGCATGCGGCACGCGTCCGCGATGCTGATGCCGTCGATCTTCGACGACCGCGCCTCGGGGCTGAGTCGGGTCCCCTCGCAGTCGGGGCACGTGTCGAACGTGATGGCCCGTTCGACGAACGCCCGGATGTGCGGCTGCAGCGCGTCGACGTCCTTCGACAGGATCGACTTCTGGATCTTCGGGATCAGCCCCTCGTAGGTGAGGTTGATGCCCTCGACCTTGATCTTGGTCGGCTCCTTGTAGAGCAGGTCGTACGACTCCTTCTTCGTGTACCTCCCGATCGGCTTGTCGGGGTCGAAGAAGCCGCTCTGCCGGTAGATGCGGCCGTACCACCCGTCCATCGAGTAGCCGGGGATCGTGATCGCACCCTCGTTGAGCGACTTGCTGTCGTCGTACAGCGCGGTGAGGTCGAAGTCGTTGACGGAGCCCATGCCCTCGCAGCGCGGGCACATGCCGCCGAGCCGGCTGAACGACGCCTTCTCGGTCTTCGTCCTGCCCTCGCCGCGCTCGATCGTGATCGCGCCGCTGCCCTTCACCGACGGGACGTTGAACGAGTACGCGTTCGGCGAGCCGATGTGCGGCTGACCGAGCCGGCTGAACAGGATCCGCAGCATCGCGTTCGCGTCCGTCGCGGTGCCCACGGTCGAGCGCGGGTTCGAGCCCATGCGCTCCTGGTCGACGATGATCGCGGTCGTCAGGCCGTCGAGCACGTCGACGTCCGGCCGCGCGAGCGTCGGCATGAACCCCTGCACGAACGCGCTGTACGTCTCGTTGATCATCCGCTGCGACTCGGCGGCGATCGTCGCGAACACGAGCGAGCTCTTGCCCGACCCCGAGACGCCCGTGAACACCGTGAGCCGGCGCTTCGGCAGCTCCACGCTGATGTCCTTGAGGTTGTTCACCCGCGCGCCCTGCACGCGGATCAGGTCGTGCCGGTCGGCGGCGTGCGGCGCCTGCGGCGCGTGCGTCGTCGGGGCCGTGCTCATCGTGCCTCCAGGGATCGTGCGGGCAGCGGGGTGGTCGGCGCGGGCGGGTGCGGTCGTCGTCGACGCCCGCCGGGCACCATCAGACCAGCATCGAGCAGCAGGTCACCGGCGCGCGCGCCGGAGGCCGTGCGGGTCCTGCGGCTCGACCGCGCATCAGCGCTGCTGGATCCGCACCATGTTCCCCGCGGGGTCGCGGAACGCGCAGTCCCGGACGCCGTACGGCTGGTCGGTGGGCTCCTGCACGACCTCCGCACCGGCACCCTGCACCCGCTCGAACGTCGAGTCGACGTCCGGCGAGGCCAGCAGGATCGAGCCGTAGCTGCCCTTGGCCATCATCTCGGCGATCGTCCGGCGCTCGTCGTCCGTGATGCCGGGCGACGCCTGCGGCGGGAACAGGACGATCGAGGTCTCCGGCTGGTCGGGCGGGCCGACCGTGATCCAGTGCATGCCGTTGTAGCCGACGTCGTTGCGGACCTCGAAGCCGAGGACGTCGCGGTAGAACGCCCGCGCCTCGTCGGGGTCGGCGAGCGGGAGGAAGCTCGAGTGAATCTTGATGTCCATGCGATTCACGCTAGCTGGGGCTCCGACGGCCGTGCTTCTCGATTCCTGACCGGTCGGGTGACCTGCTTCGCGACGCACGACGGCATCCCCGCCGTCGCCTCCGCCGCCTGCGTCCGGTACACGCTCGGCGGCACGCCGACGAGCTCCGTGAACCGGGTGCTGAACGTGCCGAGCGACGAGCAGCCGACCTCGAAGCACACCTCGGTGACGCTGAGGTCGCCGCGCCGCAGCAGCGCCATCGCGCGCTCGATCCGCCGCGTCATCAGGTACGAGTACGGCGACTCGCCGAACGCGGCCTTGAACTCCCGGCTCAGGTGCCCCGACGACATGTTCGCGCCGCGCGCGAGCGCCTCGACGTCGAGCGGCTGCGCGTATTCCCGGTCGATCCGGTCGCGGACCCGGCGCAGGCGCGCGAGGTCGCGCAGGTGCTGCTCGGTCGCTGGGGTTCCGGCCACCGCACGATCGTGCCACGCGGCGCGGCGAGTGCCCAGCGTGCGGGCCCTGCGTGCAGGCTCCTGCGCTCGGTTGCGGGTGCCGGTGACCGGTGCGACGGTGCTGGACGACGAGGTGCCGCGCGCGCGGGTGCGACCGGCGCGCCGGCCGGAGCCCGACGAGGACGGTGCCCGACGATGAGCGGACAGATCACGGCCGCGCAGTTCCACGAGTCCGACGGCGTCGACGACTGGCGCGTCCTGTTCGGCGGCGCGCACGCGCACTTCCGCACGGGCTCGTTCGCGACGGGCGTCGCGCTCGTCGACGCGATCGGCGAGCTCGCCGACGCGATGAACCACCACCCGGACGTCGACCTGCGCTACGGCGGGGTGACCGTCCGGCTCCTCTCGCACGACGTCGGCGGGCTGAGCGACCGCGACGTCCGGCTCGCCCGGCAGATCTCGGAGGCGGCCCGCGAGCTCGACATCCCGACGGACCCGAGCGCCGTCCAGGTCGTGCAGGTCGCGGTCGACGCGCTCGTCGCGGCCGACGTGGTCCCGTTCTGGCGCGCGGTGCTCGGCTACCAGGACGACGGCCCGGAGGACCTCGTCGACCCGTCCGGGCGCGGTCCGTCGTTCTGGCTCCAGCAGATGGACGCGCCCCGGCCGCAGCGCAACCGGATCCACGTCGACGTCTCCGTGCCGCACGACCAGGCGGAGGCGCGGATCGCGGCAGCCGTCGCGGCCGGCGGCCGCGTGGTGAGCGACGCGCACGCGCCGCAGTGGTGGACGCTCGCGGACGCCGAGGGCAACGAGGTCGACGTCGCGACCTGGCAGGGGCGCGACTGAGCACGCACGGTACGGTCCTCGCGTGACGGACGTCGACGAGCAGGGCCGGACCGAACCACCGCTGACCGCCGACGAGCTCGGCACGCTCGTCGGGTTCCTCGAGTACCAGCGGCAGACGTTCCGGTGGAAGACCGACGGGCTCGACGCCGCGGGCCTCGCGGCCACGACCGCGGCGTCGACGATGACGCTCGGCGGGATGCTCAAGCACCTCGCGTACGTCGAGGACCACTGGTTCTCGCGGTCGCTGCTCGGCCGCAAACCGGGTTCCCCGTGGGACACGGTCGACTGGCAGGCCGACGAGGACTGGGACTGGCACTCGGCCGCGCACGACTCCCCCGCCGAGCTGCGGACCCTCTGGTCGGCGTCGGTCGGACGGTCCCGGACCTGCGTCGCGGAGGCGCTCGCGGACGGCGGGCTCGACCAGCTCGCTCGCCGCCGGTGGCGCGACGGCCGGGCGCCGAGCCTGCGCTGGATCCTGTGCCACATGATCGAGGAGTACGCGCGGCACAACGGGCACGCGGACCTGCTGCGCGAGTCGGTCGACGGCGCGACCGGCGAGTGACCGGCCGGCGTGCCGCGCTGTCCGGCTGTCGGGGCGCTGGGCGGCGGCGGTGGGCGCGCTGGGCGAGGATGACGGCATGAGCACCGACGACGTCCCCGCCCTGGTCGCCCGCGTCGAGCAGGAGGAGCGCGAGCTCGTCTTCCGGACGTTCACGCACGACGACGCCTGGCAGCTCGGCTGCCTGCTCGTGGAGCTCGCCACCGAACGGGCCCTGCCGGTGACGATCGACGTGCGCCGCGGCGGGCAGCAGCTGTTCCACGCCGCGCGCGAGGGCACCACGCCCGACAACGACACGTGGGTCGAGCGCAAGGTCCGCGTCGTGCAGCGGTTCGGCGCCTCCTCCTACCTCATGGGGCTGCGGGCGCGCGCGAAGGGCACCACGTTCGCGGAGCAGCACGACCTGCCGCTGCAGGAGTACGCCGCGCACGGCGGCGCGTTCCCCGTGCGGGTCGAGGGGGTCGGGATCGTCGGGACGGTGACCGTGTCGGGGCTCCCCCAGGCGGACGACCACGCGCTGGTCGTCGAGGCGCTGCGCGCGTTCCTGGCCTGACACCAGGGCTGACGCGGCAGCCCGACGTCGGTGGCCTGACGTCGTGGGCGTGACGTCGTGGCCTGACGCCGCGGCCCGACGTCGAGCCGCCCACAGCACCGCCCGGGCGCATCGCCACCCACCGATCCGGACGGTCGTCGTCCGCGCCACGTGGCCCGCCGTCAGCCTGTCCGCATGAGCGACCACGACGACCACTGGTTCGAGCACGCGTTCGACGACGCCACGACCGACGCGGCCAGCACCCCGCACGACGGCTGGGCGGACGAGCCCTGGATCGTCGACGTGCACGGCCCGGACGACGACCTCCCACGCCTGCCGCCGGACGCGCTGCACGGCCACGGCGACGTCCTGGCCGTCCTGCTGCACCTCGTCGGACCCGAGCGCGCGGGTCCGCCGGCGCTCTGGTTCCTGCTGCTCGACGACGAGGACCGTTGCCTCCCGCTGGTCCTGCCGGTGAACGACGTGCCGCTGCGTGCCGAACCCGCCGTCGCGGCCCAGGTCATGACGGGCCTCGGGTCCGTGCTCGAGCGGGAGGCTCCCGGCGGCTCGCTCGTCGTCGCGTGCGTGCGTGCCGGCGGCGGCGACCGGGGCGCGTTCGAGA
>JAEWCA010000166.1 GCA_023390875.1 Actinomycetes bacterium | reverse complement strand
GCTGTACGCCGGGACGGTCCACGAGCGGCCGTCCGCGGCGGTGGCGGTGAGCTCGGGCGTGATCCCGTGCAGGTCGAGCACGCACGCGACCGTCGCCTTCCCCGTGGACGCGGCGGCGCGAGCGACCTCCGCGGGCAGGATGGGTGCGCCCGACCCCACCGTGGGGATGCGCACGACGACGACGACGTCGCTCTCGGGGTCGGCGTAGAGCCGCTCGACCGTGGCACGCACGGTGTCGTCGTCCGAGTCCTCCGGCAGCAGCTCGACCTGTCCGGACACGTGCAGGCCGCTCGCGGACGCGGCCTCCGCGACGAGGGCCGCGACGGACGCGGACGACGCGAGGATCGCCGTGCGACGTCCCGCGGGCAGCGGCTGGTGCGCGAGGAGCTGGGCGACGTCGAGGAGCTGGTGGGTGTTGTCCACGCGGATCACCCCGGCCTGGCGCATGACCTCCTCGAGCGTCCGCGGCGGCGCGTGGGTGGCCCGCACCGCGTGCCCGGGCGGCACCACCTGGCCGGAGCGGCCCGCGGTGACGACCACCACGGGCTTGGTGAGCGCGAGCCGCCGGGCGACCCGCGAGAACTTGCGCGGGTTGCCGATGGACTCCAGGTACAGGCCGACCACGTCGGTGCCGTCGTCGTCGCCCCAGAACTGCATGAGGTCGTTGCCGGACACGTCCGCCCGGTGCCCCGAGGAGACGAGCTCCGAGATGCCGAGCCCGCGCCGGCGCACCGCCGCGAGCAGCGCGACCGCGAGCGGCGCAGACTGGCAGAACAGGCCGATCCGGCCGCGGACCGGCGGCTCGGCCGCGAGCGACGCGTTGAGCGTCCGGTCCTCGCCGAGGCGCAGCAGCCCGTACGACGCCGGACCCACCACGCGGATGCCCGCACCGTGCGCGGTGCGCAGCAGCGTCCGCTGCAGCTCGAGCCCGTCCGGGCCGGTCTCGCCGAAGCCCGCGGACAGCAGCACCACGCCCCGCACGCCCAGCCCGCCCAACGACCGCACCACCGCGACCGCGTCGGTCGCCGCGACCGCGACCACCGCGAGCTCCACGGGACCGGGCACGTCCTCGACGGTCGGGTAGCGCGGCACGTCCGGGCCGTCCGGCACGTCGGGGACCGCGACGGCGTGCACCTCGAGCGCCGACCCTGCCGCCGCGAGGTTCTGCAGCGCGCGGACGGCCTGCCGGCCGTGCATGGTCGAGCCGGTGTCCTTCCCCGGCCCGACGACCACCACGGACCGGGCGTCGACGAGCGCCCGCATCGACAGCGACTCCGCCCGGTGCTCGCGGTCGGCCATGACGGCGAGCGACCGGTCGGTGGGGTCGATGTCGAACCCGACCGCGACGATCCCGTCCTCGGTGCGCTGCCGGACCTCGTACCCGGCCTCGCGGAAGACCGCGATCATCCGGCCGTTCTGCGGGAGGACCTCCGCGACGAACCGGCGCACGCCCCGTTCGCGTGCCGCCGCGGCGAGGTGCTCGAGCAGCACCGACCCGAGGCCGCGTCCCTGCACGGCGTCCGCGATGTTGAACGCGACCTCCGCCTCGTCCGTGCCGACCCGGTCGTAGCGGGCGACGCCGATGATGTGGTCGTGCGAGCTCGCGTCGATCGCGACCGCCACGAGCGCCACCCGGTCGACGTGGTCGACGGTGACGAGACGCTGCAGGTCCCGCTCGGGCAGCCGCTGCAGCGGTGCGAAGAACCGCAGGTAGGTGGACCGCTCCGACTGGCCGACGTGGAACTCCTGCAGCGCGTCCGCGTCGCTGGGCCGGATAGGCCGGACGTGCGTCGTGGACCCGTCCGCGAGCACGACGTCGGCCTCCCACGCGGCCGGGTACGCGGGACGGCCGGCCGGTCGGCCCGGCAGGGCGGCGTCTCCTGCGACGACTGCCATGCTCGCCAGGCTAGCGGCGAGACGTCCCACGTCCGCACCGATCCGCGCGCCGGTGCAGGAGCGCGCGCCCGGACGGGCCACAATGGTCGCCGCACCACCGACCCGCACCGAGGAGCACAGACGCATGGCGCGCCGCCCCGCGACCCCCGACCTGCCCCCCGAGGACCTCGTCGAGCGCATCGTCGACATCGACGTCGCGACCGAGATGGAGGGCTCGTTCCTCGAGTACGCGTACTCGGTCATCTACTCGCGCGCGCTGCCCGACGCGCGCGACGGGATGAAGCCCGTGCAGCGCCGGATCCTGTTCCAGATGTCGGACATGGGGCTGCGGCCCGAGCGCCCATACGTGAAGTCGGCGCGCGTCGTCGGCGAAGTCATGGGCAAGCTGCACCCGCACGGCGACGCCGCGATCTACGACGCGATGGTGCGGCTCGCGCAGCCGTTCTCGCTGCGCCTGCCGCTCGTCGACGGTCACGGGAACTTCGGCTCGCTCGACGACGGCCCGGCCGCCGCCCGGTACACCGAGGCGCGGATGGCCCCGTCGGCCCTCGCGATGACGGCCGGGCTCGACGAGGACGTCGTCGACTTCGTGCCGAACTACGACAACAAGCTGACGCAGCCGGAGGTCCTGCCCGCGGCGGTGCCGAACCTGCTGGTCAACGGCGCGTCGGGCATCGCCGTCGGCATGGCGACCAACATGGCGCCGCACAACCTCGTGGAGGTCGTCGCCGCGGCGCGCCACCTCGTCATGCACCCGGACGCGTCCCTCGAGGACCTCATGCGGTTCGTCCCGGGCCCGGACCTGCCGACGGGCGGCAAGATCGTCGGCCTCGACGGCGTCCGCGACGCCTACCGGACGGGTCGGGGCGCGTTCCGGACCCGCGCGACGGCGCGCATCGAGAACGTCACGCCGCGCCGCAAGGGCATCGTCGTCACCGAGCTGCCGTACACGGTCGGGCCCGAGAAGGTCATCGAGAAGATCAAGGAGGGCGTGCAGTCCAAGAAGCTCTCCGGCATCTCCGACGCCGTCGACCTCACGGACCGCGTGCACGGGCTGCGCCTCGTCATCGAGGTCAAGACGGGCTTCAACCCCGACGCCGTGCTCGAGCAGCTCTACCGGTACACGCCGCTCGAGGACTCGTTCTCGATCAACAACGTCGCGCTCGTCGACGGCCAGCCCCGCACGCTCGGCCTGCGCGAGCTCCTGCAGGTGTGGGTGGACCACCGGATCTCGGTGGTGCGCCGGCGCACCGCGCACCGCCTCGGCCGCAAGCAGGAGCGTCTGCACCTCGTCGAGGGCCTGCTCGTGGCGATCGTCGACATCGACGAGGTCATCCAGGTCATCCGCACGTCCGACGACGCCGAGGAGGCCCGCGGACGCCTGCGCACGGTGTTCGACCTGTCCGACCCGCAGGCCGAGTACATCCTCGAGCTGCGGCTGCGCCGCCTCACCAAGTTCTCCCGGATCGAGCTCGAGCGCGAGCAGCAGCAGCTCACCGAGGAGATCGCGGACCTGCAGGCGATCCTCGCGGACGACACGCGCCTGCGGACCGTCGTCTCCGACGAGATGGCCGAGGCCGCCGCGACGTACGGCACGCCGCGGCGCACCGTGCTGCTCGAGTCCGCCGGCGGCGCGACCGTGACCGGTGCACCCGCGGCGCGCGGTTCCGCCGCACCCCTCGAGATCGCGGACACCGCGTGCTGGGTGCTGCTGTCGGGCACCGGTCTGCTGGCCCGGACCGCCGGCGACGAGCAGCCGGTCCGCGACGACGGAACCCGTCGCGCGCGGCACGACGTCCTGGCGGCGCAGCTGCCGACCACCGCGCGCGCCGAGATCGGCGCCGTCACGTCGCGGGGCCGCGTCGTGCGGCTCTCCGTCCTCGACCTGCCCGCGCTGCCGCCGACGGACGGCCACCCGTCGCTGTCGGGCGGCGTGCCGCTCGCCGAGGTCGTCGCCGTCGAGCCCGGCGAGCAGGTCGTGGCGCTCACGTCGCTCACCGCCGACGCCCCGACGCTCGCGCTCGCCACGGCGCAGGGCACCGTCAAGCGCGTCGCGCACGGTGACGTGCCGAACAACAAGGACACGTGGGACGTCATCGCGCTCAAGGACGACGACACGGTCGTCGGCGCCGTCCCGGTGACCGAGACCGACGAGCTCGTGCTCGTCAGCTCCGACTCGTCGCTGCTGCACTTCCCCGCGTCGTCTGTCCGCCCCCAGGGCCGCGCCGCGGGTGGCATGGCCGGCATCAAGCTCGCGCCCGGGCAGCGGGTCGTCGCGTTCGCCGCGGTGCCCGAGGACCGCGCGTCCGAGACCGTGCTCGTCACGGTGTCGGGCTCGTCGACCGCCCTGCCGGGCACACAGGCGGGCGCCGCGAAGGTGACGCCGTTCGACGTCTACCCGGGCAAGGGCCGCGCGACGGGCGGCGTCCGCTCGCACCGGTTCCTCAAGGGCGAGGACGCGCTCATCCTCGCGTGGGTCGGCGCGGCGCCGGCGTGGGCGACCGGGTCGGCCGGTCAGCCGATCGACCTGCCCGCGCCGGACCCCCGTCGCGACGGGTCCGGCACGCCGCTCGGCGCACCGGTCCACGCGATCGGCTGAGCTAGATGTACTGACCCGCAGGGTTGTTGACGCGGTCGATGGGTCGTTGGCCGCCGATGCCGAGGTGGGGTCGTTCCAGGTTGTAGTGGGCGAGCCAGGCGGGCAAGAGCGCGGAGCGCTCGTCGTTGGAGGT
>JAEWCA010000062.1 GCA_023390875.1 Actinomycetes bacterium | reverse complement strand
CGCGCGTCGATCGGGCGGGCGGTGGGGGGCGGCGGGCCGAGGGCGGTGGCGTGGGCACTCGTCCTGCTGCTGCGCGACGCCACCGCCGAGGCGGTCGTGTGGCTCCTCGCCGGAGGCACGGTCGCCGTCGTCGTCCTCACCGCCCCGCGCCGACCCCGGCGCACGACCGCCTGACACCCGGCGCTACTGCGTGCCGTCGTCCTCGTCGCGCGGTGCGGGCACGGGGACGGGTACGGGCGTGCCACGGCCGCCGCTGCTGCCTCCCGTCCACCCGTCGAGCAGGCGGAACATCTCGGCGCGCTCGGGTCCGTCGGGCAGCCGCTCCAGGCCCGCGCGCAGGATCTGCGCGACCTCCGGGGCTCGCGGCAGGAACCGCCACCGCGTGAGGTTGAGCTGGTTGCGGATCGACGCCCACCGGATGCGGCCCGTGCCGGGCTCGGCCGTCCACTTGGCGGTCGCGAGCTCGGCGTTCATGCGCAGCGCGTCGGCGTGCTCGGGCGTGAACTCGACGGGCTCGCCCGACTCCATCTGCCGGATCAGCTCCGTCATGCGGGGCTTGGTCATCGGCGGGCGCGCGCCGGGGGTCTCGCCGCCCTCGGGCGTGGTCGGTCCCCGCTCGCCGGGCACCGGGCCGCCCTCGCCGGGCACGGGGCCGCCCTCGCCCGGCACCGGTACCCGCTCGCCCGGCACGGGTTCGCCGCCGACGCCGTGCCCGAACAGCTTCTTCGCGCCGCCCGCGACCACCAGCGCGAGGTTGATGACGCCCTGCGTGCCGCGCTCCCACCGCTCGAACGTCGTCATCGGGTGCGGGGCGCAGACCTGCCGGGAGGGCACCGCGGCGACCCGGACGGGCTGCCCGATGGGGCGGGCGTCAGGCGGTCGGGTCGAGGAGCGCCTCGAACGGTGCCGTGCGGACCTCCGGTGAGGCGGCGCGTGCGAGGGCACCGTCGAGGGTCACGAGGGCGTCGCCCTGCAGGAGCGTCAGCGCGACGTACTCCGCGTCGAACGTCGACGCCCACCCGAGGCGGTCGGCGACCTGCCAGGCGGTGCCGCGCAGGACCGCGTCGCCGAGCAGCCGGATCCGCAGACGCCCGACGGCCGCGACCTGCCGGCGCGCGTCGGCAGCGGCGACCTCGCCGCGGTGGACCGCCTCGTGCATCGTCGAGAGCACCTGCGAGCGCAGGAGCGTGGGGGCGAGGAGCGTGTGGACGTCCGGGACGGCGGTCCCCGTGCCCGCGAGCCGCAGGGCGGCCCGGGCGTCGACGACGAACCTGGTCATGGGCCGGTCAGGATCCCCTCACGTCCGTGCCGTCGGACAGGGTCGGGGAGATGAGCCCGAACACGTTCCCGTCGGGGTCGGCCAGGTAGCCGAGCCGGCCGACGCGCTCCATGTCCGTGAGGGGCAGCGCCTCGGTCGCGCCGAGCGACAGGCCGCGGGCGTAGACCTCGTCGATGTTCCCGTCGACGCCGACCACCACGTCGGCGCCGTTGATGGGCGCCCCGGCCTCGGGCGGTGCCCCGCGGCGACGGACGAGCCCGCCGTTGATCCCGTGCCCGGGCTCGGCCTGCGCGTTGATCGCCCCGTCGCCGGTGTCGATCGCCCAGTAGTCGACGGACCCGAACTGCATGAAGGTCCACCCGAACAGCTCGGAGTAGAAGTCGATGAGCCGCTGCGGCTCGGTGGCGTGGATCTCGAAGTGCACGACCAGGTTGCTCACTCCAGGCCTCCTCGTCCTGCGGCGCCCCCGCGTCGGTCCCGGACGGCCGGCTCCCGCGAGTCCAGAATGCCCCTGTGCTGCGACTGACGCTCTCGGTGCCCCGCGACCTCAGCGCGCAGGTGGTCGACACGCTCGAGGGCGACCCGGCGGTCAGCAGCCTCGCGGTCATGACGGGTGCGTCGCGACGCCCGGACGGCGACGTGGTCGTCGCGGACGTCGCCCGTGAGGCGACCGACGGCGTCGTCGAGCGGCTCGTCGACCTGGGCGTGCACAAGGAGGGCACGCTGCGGGTCGACGAGGTCGAGACGTGGGTGTCGCAGCGCGGGTTCGACGCCGAGCGGCTGGCGCCGGGCAGCAGCGCCGACGCGGTCGTCTGGGCGGAGGTCACGCAGCAGGCGTACGAGGACTCCGAGCTCAACTGGACCTACGTGAGCTTCATGTGCCTGGCGACGATCATCGCGTCGATCGCGCTGCTCGTGGACTCGCAGGTGCTGGTGATCGGCGCGATGGTGCTCGGCCCGGAGTTCGGTGCGGTCGTCGCGCTCGGCCTCGGGCTGGTGCGGCGCCGACCGATGCTGCTCCGCCGGGCGGCGCTCACCCTGGTCCTCGGCTTCGCGCTGGCGATCGCCGTCACCGCGGGGGCCGCGCTGGTCGGCGAGGCCGCCGGGTGGGTCACGGTCGAGGACTTCCTGGCGCCGCACCCGGGCACGTCGTTCGTGTTCTCGCCCGACCG
The DNA here is from genome assembly GCA_023390875.1 of Actinomycetes bacterium. GTDB lineage: Bacteria > Actinomycetota > Actinomycetes > Actinomycetales > Cellulomonadaceae > Cellulomonas. Next base: position 1,918 of record JAEWCA010000062.1, on the reverse strand, counting down.
GTGGTCGATCGTGGTGGCCGTCATCGCGGGTGCGGCGGGTGTGCTGTCCCTGACGTCGGCGCGGCTCGGCGGGCTGTCGGGCGTGTTCATCTCGGTGACGACGGTGCCGGCGGCCGGCAGCCTCGCGCTGAGCCTGACGTTCGCCGCGTGGGACGAGGCGCGCGGCAGCGCGGTGCAGCTCGTGGTCAACATCTTCGGCATGGCGGTGGCGGGCTGGGCGACGCTGCTGTTCCAGCAGCTGGTGTGGCGCCGGGTCGCCCGCCGGTTGGCGCTCCGGCGCGCCGGGGGACCGCCGCCGCCGGGCTCGTCACGCGCTCGCGGCTGACGGCTCGCGCGGGAGGGCGGTGCCGACGTCGCGTCGGACGCCCCGCACCAGCAGGTAGCCGAGCAGCGTGAGCTCGGCGGCGGTCGAGACGACCACGGCCCCGTCGGCCGCGGCGGACGCGCCGGGAGCGACGAGCACGAGCAGCGTCTGCACCATCCACGCGACCGACCCGGCGGTCACGAGCGGCGCCAGGAACCGCGGGAACATCCCGGACCGGGCGATGAGGAACCCGGCGGCGGCCATCCACAGCGTGAAGAACACGCCGTCGAGCGTGTACGCGGCGGACTGCAGGTCGAGCAGCAGCAGCGCGACGCCGTCCGGGTCGGTCAGCGACGACGACACGGCCGGGTCGGTGACGACGGTCAGGGCGCCCACGTGGAACGTGAGCATGACGAGCCCCATCGCGGCGCTGAGCCACGTGCCGAGCACGAGCGCGGCGGCCGCGCGGGCGTGCACGTGGTGCAGGAGCCGCTGCAGGACGAGACCGAAGACGGCGAACGCGGTGAAGTCGAGGACGTCCGCGCCGACGGCCAGCCGCATCGCGGTGGCGTGGTCGGCGATCGCAGCAGCCGTGGCGGCGGCGTCGTCGGGGACGTGCACCTGGGTGCGCGTGAGCTGGGCCCAGCCGCCGAGGACGGCGACGGCGAGGTAGAGCAGGCCCGCGAGGCGGGCGGTGCGGCGAGGGGACATGACGGGCTCCGTTCGAACGGGCGCGCAGGCGTGCCGCGGCGTGCGCAGGCCGGGGCGCGTGAGGGTGTGCGAGGTGGAGGCCACGTGCCAGGAGGCACGCGGTCCGGTGGGGGACGGCTCAGCCGGCCTCGTCGTCGGGGTACTGGAAGACGTCGTCGAGCGGGACCCCGAACACCCGCGCGATCTGGAAGGCCATCTCGAGCGTCGGCGAGTACCGGCCCTGCTCGATGGCGATGACGGTCTGCCGGGTGACGCCCAGCCGGTTCGCCAGCTCGGCCTGCGTCATCTCGCCGTGCAGGAACCGCTGGGTGCGGACCGTGTTGGTGACGCGGGTCGCCCTAACCAACGAACGTCCCGCGGTGGGCCCGGATCTGGACGATCGCACCGCAGGTGGAGCCGATCGCGCCGCAGACGAAGGCGGTGGTGCCGATCCAGAACCAGTCGACCTCGAGCATCGCGAGCGGCAGCACCAGTCCGGCTCCGACGGACGTGCACAGCAGGGCGATGCGGTCGCCGGAGCGCTCGATCTGGCGGTCACGCACGTCCGGCCGGGCCTCGTGGTCCCGGGCGACGACGGCGAGGACGATCGAACCGAGGATGCTCGCGGCGATCGTCAGGCCTATCGACCACAGCATGGGCCCGGCCCACGCGACGTCCGCGACCGGCCGGCTCAGCACCCGTGGGACGACGACGGCGAGGTAGGCGAGCATGCCGGCGGGGATCACGACGGCGTAGGTCCACGCCAGGCGCTCGCCGTAGGTGGGAGGGAGGTGCTCGTCGTCGACGGTCATGGCGCTCCGATCGGAGTCGGCTGTCGCGACGAATGTATGCCAGACGGGACACGATGTCTAGAATCTTTGACATGCCTGAGGACGGCGACGCCCGGGCCCCCAGGTGAACGGG
>JAEWCA010000016.1 GCA_023390875.1 Actinomycetes bacterium | reverse complement strand
GGGCCTCGGTGAACGTCGGGTCGCCGGACAGGTCGAGGCGCAGCACGAGGGTGTTGACGAAGAACCCGATGAGCGGCTCGCGCTCCACGCGCGTGCGCCCGGCGACGGGCGCACCGACCACGACGTCGTCGGATCCCGTGTACCGGGCCAGCAGCGCGCCGAACACCGTGAGCAGCCCCATGAACGGCGTCGCGCCGGCCGTCGTCGCGAGCGACCGCAGCGCCGCCACCGCGGGCGCGGGCAGCGTGAACGGCGTGGTGGCACCGGCGAACGTCTGGACGGCGGGACGGGGCCGGTCGGCGGGCAGGTCGAGCACCGGGAGGTCGGCGAGCTGCTGCGTCCAGTAACCGAGGTGCTCGTCGAGCCGGTCGCCCGACAGGTCCTCGCGCTGCCAGAGCGCGTAGTCGGGGTACTGGATCGCGAGCTCGGGCAGGTGCGCGGCCTGCCCGCGGGCGTGCGCGGAGTACAGGGTCGCGATCTCGGAGAACAGCACGCGCGTCGACCACCCGTCGGCCACGATGTGGTGCACCGCGACCGCGAGCACCCACCGGGCCGACGCCAGCCGCACGAGCGTCACGCGCAGCAGCGGCCCGGTGCGCAGGTCGAACGGGGTCCTGGCCTGCGCCGTCGCGACGTCGACCGCGGCCGCCCGAGGGTCGGGCGCGCCCGTCCCCTCGACGCCCGCGACCGGCACCCGCACGTGCGCCGACACGACCTGCACGGGCTGGTCGCCGCGGGTCTCGAACGTCGTCCGCAACGCCTCGTGGCGCGCCACCAGGTCGTCCACCGCGCGCTGCATCACGGCCGGGTCGACCGCGAAGTCCAGGCGCAGCGCGACGTCGATCGTGTAGTGCACGTTCCCGGGATGCAGCTGGTCGAGGAACCACAGCCGGGCCTGCGGGAACGACAGCGGGAACTCCCGCCGTCCTCCGGTCCGCGTGCGCAGCAGCTCGGCGAGCGCCCGGCGCCGTTCGTCGTCGGGCCGGACCCCGGCCTCGGCCTCGCGCGTGTCCGTCACGGCCGCTCCCCCCTGCTCAGCTCGCGCAGCGCATCCTCGACCTCGTCGTCCGTCAGGGTGTCGATCCGGGCCAGCAGGTCGGCGGCCGCGTCGGGGTCGCTGCGCCGCGTGATCCGGCCGACGCCGTCGCCCGCGTCGCGCACCGCGTCGACCCGGCGGGCGAGCGACGCGACGGTCGGCGACTCGAACAGCTGCACGAGCGGCAGGTCGACGCCCAGGTCGTACTGCAGCCGCGCGACGACCTGGGTCGCGAGCAGCGAGTGCCCGCCGAGGTCGAAAAAGTTGTCGTCCACGCCGATCACGGGGCGGTGCAGCACGTCCTGCCAGATGCCGAGCACGCGTTCCTCGGTGGGTGTCGACGGACCGGTCGCGGGTGTCCGCGCGGCACCGTCCGGGTCCGGCAGCGCCCGGCGGTCGAGCTTGCCGCTGCGGGTCAGCGGGAGCGCCTCGACGGCGACGACGGCGGTCGGCAGGAACGCGTCGGGCAGCCGCGCGGCGAGCCTCGACCGGAGGTCCGACGTGCTCGGCAGGTCGTCGTCGGGCCGCGGGACGAGGTACGCGACGAGCGTCGTGCGCCCGTCCGGTCCGGGCCGCGCGTCGACCGCGCACGCCGCCGCGACCCCGAGGTCGTCGATCGCCGCGACCACCTCGGCGAGCTCGATGCGCACGCCCCGGACCTTGACCTGCTCGTCGGCCCGCCCCAGGTACTCGAGCACCCCGGCGGCCGTCCACCGCGCGCGGTCCCCGGTGAGGTACACGCGCCCGTCCGGCGGGCCGCCCAGCGGGTGCTCCACGAACCGCTCGGCCGTGAGGTCCGGACGCCCGACGTACCCGCGCGCCAGGCACACGCCCGCGAGCGCGAGCTGCCCCGGCACGCCGACGGGGGTCTCGTCGAGGTGCTCGTCGAGCACGTGGCACCGCACGTTCGCGACGGGTCGGCCCAGCGGGACGACGTGCGTGTCCTGCCGCGTGACCCGCCACGCCGTGACGTCGATCGACGCCTCGGTGGGCCCGTACAGGTTGTCGAGCTCGACGTCGAGCGTCGCGAGCAGCCGCTGCGCGAGCCCCGCGCCGAGCGCCTCGCCGCTGCACACGACGCGACGCAGGCTCCGCATCGACGCGACGTCGGGGTGGTCGAGGAGCTGCTGCAGCACCGACGGCACGAAGTGCACGGTCGTCACGCCCGCACGCCGGACCAGGTCGACCAGGTACGCCGGGTCCGCGCCGCGGCCGGGCGCCGCGAGCACCATGGCCGCGCCCGCCGCCGTCGGCCAGACGAGCTCCCACACGGACACGTCGAACCCGATGGACGTCTTGTGCAGCACGCGGTCGGCGGGGGTGAGGCGGTACGCGTCCTGCATCCACGCGATCCGGTTGGTCAGCCCGCGGCGCGGGACCTCGACACCCTTGGGCCGTCCCGTCGAGCCGGACGTGTAGATGACGTAGGCGAGGTCGTCGTCGCGTGCCGTCTGCGCGGGCGGGGTGTCGGGGTGGACGTCCAGGTCGAGGGTCGCGAGGTCGAGCGTCGGCACGTCGGTGGTGAGGACGACGGGCGCACGGGACAGGACGAGCGCGGGGCGGGCGTCGTCGACGATGTCGCGGAGCCGGTCGGGCGGGTACGTCGGGTCGAGCGGCAGGTACGCGCCGCCGGCCTTGAGGACCGCGAGCACCGCGACGGGCAGGTGCGGGGTCCGCTCGGCACAGACGCCGACGAGCGTCCCGGGCCCGACGCCGAGACCGCGCAGGTGGTGCGCGAGCCGGTTGGTCCGCTCCTCGAACCGGCGGTACGTCCACGTCTCGTCGTCCGTGACCAGCGCGGTCGCGTCCGGGTGAGCGGCGGCGTGCGCGGTGAGCAGGGCCTCGACGGGCGTCGTCGGCAGCGCGGTCGCCGTCGCGTTCCACGAGCGCAGCAGCGCCCGCTCGGCGTCCGTGCGCAGGTCGACGCGGCTCAGCGGCCGGTCCGGGTGGGACGTCGCCCCGGTCAGCAGCGTCGACAGGTGCGCGATCAGCCGGTCGACGGTGGCCACGTCGAACAGGTCGGTGTTGAACTCGATGCGGCCGGCGATCGTCTCGTCGTCGTCCCAGGTCGTCACGACGAGGTCGAACACCGCGGTCCCGCGCTCGACCTGCAGCGTGTCCGGCGTCGGGCCGCCCGGCGCGGCGGCGTGCTGCGAGTGCGGGTCGCTGAACAGGTGGAACGCGACGTTGGCGAGGGGGTTGCGGGACAGGTCGCGGGGCGGGGCGAGGGTCTCGACGAGCTTCTCGAACGGGACGTCCTGGTGGGCGTACGCGTCGAGCGCGGTGCGCCGGGTGCGGGCGAGGGCCTCGGTGAACGTCGGG
>JAEWCA010000052.1 GCA_023390875.1 Actinomycetes bacterium | reverse complement strand
GCCTCCACGCGCGCGACCGCCGGGCCCGCGGTCGCCTCGCCCGCGCCGCCGCGCCAGGGGCCGGCATTCTGCATGCCGGCGTGCCGAGGCCGTGTCGAAGGCCGATCTGGCACGCCGATGCCCACGGTCGTCGTGCCGCGGTCGCCACGCCTGTCTGGCGGGCACCATCCGTTCCTGGCCGCCGGCATGCGTGCCTGGTGACCGGAGCGTGTCGGCGACGTCTGGCAGGCTGTGCGCGTGCCACCCGCTGCCCGCCGCACCACGTCCCGCACCGCCGCTCGACCGACCGGCCTGTCGTGGGAGCAGGTCGAGCTCGCCCCGGTGGTCCTGGTCTCCGGCGCGGAGGCCGTCCTCGCCGAGCGTGCGGTCGACCGGCTGATCGGTCTGGCCCGCGCGGCGGACCCCGCCGTCGAGGTCACGCGCCTCGACGCGGCGGAGTACACGACGGGCATGCTGGGCGTCGTGACGAGCCCGTCGCTGTTCGCGGAGGACCGTGTGGTCGTCGTCGACGGTCTCGAGCGCGCGGGCGACGAGCTGCTCGCGGACGCCCTCGCGTACCTCGACGCTCCGCCGTCCGACGCGGTGCTGGTGCTGCGCCACGGTGGCGGCCAGCGCGGCAAGAAGCTGCTCGACGCGATCCGTGCGTCCGGCGCGCCCGTCGTGGCCTGCGAGGTCGTCAAGTCGGACGCGGACAAGTCGGCGTTCGTGACCGCGGAGCTGCGGCGGGCCGGTCGGCGTGCGGACGCCCAGGCGGTCCGGGCGCTCGTCGACGCCGTCGGCAGCGACCTGCGGGAGCTCGCGTCGGCGTGCGCCCAGCTCGTCGCGGACACGTCGGGCCTCATCGGGCCGGACGTCGTCGAGCGCTACTACGGCGGCCGCATCGAGGCGAGCGGGTTCCGGGTGGCCGACGCCGCGGTGGCGGGTCAGGCGGGGCAGGCCGTGGCGCTGCTGCGGCATGCGCTGGCGACCGGGGTGGATCCGGTGCCGATCGTCGCGGCCCTCGCGCTCAAGCTGCGCACGATGGCCAAGGTCGCCGCCGTGCGGGGTCGAGGTGCGGGTGCGCTCCGGGAGCTCGGCCTCGCGCCGTGGCAGACGGACCGGGCGGTCGCCGACCTGCGCCGGTGGACGCCGGAGGGTCTGGCCAGCGCGTTCGCGGCCGTCGCGCAGGCCGACGCCGAGGTCAAGGGGGAGGGCCGCGACCCGCAGTTCGCGGTGGAGCGCGCTGTCCTGCGCGTCGCCCAGGCCGCCGGCCAATGACCTGAAGGTGCTGTCACGGCCCGACCGGCCCCGGTCCGGTGGTGGTGGCACCCGATCGGGTGACGTGACCCCCGTGAGTCATCGCCGGGGTTCAGCGGACGGTGCCGCGGTGCTGGGCGGTCACAGCGGCAGGGTGACGGCCGGCCCGAGCACGTCACCCTGCAGGAGGTCGATGCCGAGGTCACGGCAGGCCGCGAGCCGGTCGTGGTTCGACACCCGTTCGGCGACCAGACGACCACCCCAGCTGCGCGCGAGGTCGACGAGCGGCATGCCCTGCTGCTCGATGGCGCGGCAGTCGAGCTTGACGTAGTCGGCGTAGGGCAGCATGCGCCGCTGCCCGTCTGTCGCCTCGAAGTCGTCGATCGCGATGAGGTGGCCGAGGGACCGCAGCGCGGCGACTCCTGCCAGCACCTCGTCGTCGACGACGACCGACTCGACGACCTCGAGCACCAGCCGGTCGTGCACCGCGGGCAGCGGCCGGTCGCGGACGACGAACGACCGCGTGACGTTGACGAACGCGCGCGCCTCGCCGGGCGGCTCACCGGCGTCGTACAGCGTCTCGAGGACCGAGGCCGTCGCGACGTCCTGGTCGGGCGCGGACCACAGGTCGACCTGCGCCGGCCGCCCGTGGCGCGAGCGGTAGAGGTACTCGTAGCCGTGCAGCTGGCTGCCCGTGGTCCAGATCGGCTGGCGGGCGACCGGCAGCCGCGCGGGTGTCCGCGGGGCGGCAAGTGGTGCAGTCACGTCAGATGAGAGGAGCGGAGCGACGGATCATGACGCGACTTCCGCCAATCAGTTGCCTGACGCGACGATCTGCGAGAGGCGAGCGGATCTGCAGGTCAGAGGCTCACGCGACGCGCACCTGCGCGGTCGAGGACGCCGGCGCGCTCGAGCAGGTTGCCCTGGAAGAGGGTGAAACCGAGGCTGCGTGCGTGACGCAGCGTCTCCGGGTTCTCCACGTACTCGGCCACGAGAAGCGCCCCGTACGAGCGGGCGACGTCGACCACCGGGTGTCCCTCGACGTCGAGGTCGCGCACGTCGATCTTCACGAAGTCGGCGTGGGGGAGCAGCCGGCGCTGGTCCGCGGTGTTCACGAACGACGGGACGGCGATCCGGAAGCCCTCCTCGCGCAGCCGCCGGACCCCGGCCAGGACGGCCGGGTCGACCGTCATGTCGGTGACCTCGATGACCAGGCGGTCGGGACGACGCGGGACGGGGAGCTCACCGACGAGGTAGGCGCGCGGGCACCGGACGAACAGGAGACGACCGTGCGCGACGTGCTCGAGGTCCGCGCGCCCGAACGTCGCGCCGAGCACGTGGGCGGTCGCGCGCTCGTGCTGGTGCGCGCTCCACGAGCCTGCCGAGACCGTCAGCAGGTCCGGCGAGCGGAAGGACAGCTGGTACGCGAAGGCGCGGCCGTGGGAGGAGAAGATGCCCTGACGTGCCACGAGCACGGGCTCGTGCGCGACGTGCCGGTCCCACTCCTGCCGGAGCGCGCTCGGGATCGCCTCCTCGACGGCTGCTGCCAGTCGCGCGAGTCGCCCGTCGGCCTCGTCCGGTGTCATGGGAACTATGACACCACAACTTCGGCGTTGTGAACCGCCGGATCGCGGGTGGATTTCGCGCGATTCGCGCAGGATGATCTCGACAGCCCTGCAGAGGTGTCACCCTGTCCTCTCCACGGGTGACGGCGCGCGGAATCCGAAGACAACCCGGAGCCGCTGGCGTCATCATGTACTTGACCTTCTACGTGCCCCACATGACAGGAGCCTCGCCCATGTCCCGTCCTCTCAAGAACACCGCCGCCGCGTTCACGTTCCTGATCTTCCTCGGCATCGGCGGGGGAACGGCGCTCGCCGACGGCGCGAGCACGCAGACCGGCGGCGCCTCGGGCTGCTGCCGTCAGCTCACGGAGTGACCTGAGCACCTGGGTCGTTCCCGGGGCGCGGTGACGACGCCGGCGTCCCCCGGGAACGACCCGTCCGCACCCCCCTCACCTGACAGTCGGCTGTGAGATCGGTCCGGCGGGGGCGTGGGTGGTGGACAGATTCGGCGTCACACATACAATGACTTGACATGACGACCATTGCTGACCGGGTGCGCGAGGCCCGGCTCGCTGCAGGACTCTCCCAGACCGCCCTCGCGGGGTCGGCCTTCTCCCCGAGCTACATCTCCCTCATCGAGGCGGGGCACCGCGAACCCACGGACGCAGCGCTGGCCGTGCTCGCCGGTCGGCTCGGGACGACGCTCGAGTACCTCCGTCACGGCGAGGACGGACCGAACGAGGCGCGGACCCGGCTCGAGATCGACTACGCACGGCTCGACATGTCGCAGGGCGACGCGCCCGCGGCGCTGCGCCGGCTGCAGAGCCTGGACCTGGACGTCATCACCCCCGCGCTCCGCGTCGTCGCGCTCACCGCGATGGCCCGCGCCCACGAGTCGGTGGGCGAGCTCGAGGAGGCCGTCGCCATCCTCGAGCCGCTCCTCGCGGACGCCCGCGAGCGGGGCAACCACCTGGAGGCGGCCAGTCTCGCGACGGCCCTCGTGGGCTCCTACATGGATGCCGGCGACCTGCACCGCAGCGTCGAGGTCGGCGAGCGTGTCCTGGCCGAGCTCGAGCAGGCGGAGCTCGCCGGGGTCGACGAGCACCTGCGGCTCGCGTCGACGGTGCTGTGGTCGTACGTCGAGCGCGGCGACCTCCTGTACGCGACGCACCGCGCCGCGGAGCTCATCCGTCTCGCCGAGTCGCTCGGGACGCCGCGCGGCCGGGGGAGCGTCTACTGGAACGCCGCCCTCGTGGCGGAGCAGCGCCGCGACTACGAGCTCGCCCAGCGCTACACCGAGCGCGCGCTCGCGCTCCTGGCCGAGGGCGGCGAGCCCGACCGCGACCTTCCGCGACTGCGCCTGAACTACGCGTGGCTGCTGCTGCGCTCCGAGCCGGCCGAGCCTCGTGAGGCGCTCGAGCAGATCGAGCGGGCCGCGCCCGACCTCGCGCTGCTCGGGTCCGAGCTCGACCTCGCCCGTCTGGACGTGGAGCGCTCGCGCGCGCACCTGCTGCTCGGGGACCTCAACGCGGCCGACGCGTTCGTCAACGCGGCGCTCGAGCGGCTCGGCGAGCCGCCGCGCCTCGAGACGGCGGTCGCGCAGCTGTCGCTCGGCGACGTGCGGCACGCGCAGGGCGACAGCGACGGTGCGACGCGTGCGTACCAGTGGGCTGCCGACATGCTCGGCATGATGTCCGCGTCCCGTCAGTCGGCGGCGGCGTGGCGTGATCTCGGCGACCGCTTCGTCCGTCAGGGCGACACGGCCGCCGCCGCGCAGGCGTTCGACAGGGCGCTGCGCGAGGCCGGTTTCCGGCCGTCGGTCCCGCTCAGCAGCTGGGAGACCTGGTCGCTGACCTGATCGGGCTGGACAACAGCGAAGGCGTCACCCCGCAGGGGGGGTGACGCCTTCACTGTTGTCGTCTCGGGCGGGTGGTGCCGCCGGAGGGCCGACCGAGGTGCCCCGGAGGGCAGCGACTCAGAGGGCCGCGACGGCCTTCGCCAGCGCCGACTTCTTGTTGGCGGCCTGGTTGGAGTGGATGACACCCTTCGAGACGGCCTTGTCGAGCTTCTTCGACGCCGTCACGAGCGCGGCCTGGGCCGCCTCCTTGTCACCAGCGGAGACGGACTCGCGGACGCGACGGACGTGCGTCTTGAGCTCCGACTTGACGGCCTTGTTGCGCAGGCGCGCCTTCTCGTTGGTGGTGATGCGCTTGATCTGGGACTTGATGTTGGCCACGTGTGGACTCTCTTGTGCGTTCGCCGAAGCGATCTGACAGGTCGTAGAGGGCGCGCACAGCTCCGGGACTGGGGCGTGGGGACACCCGCGGAGAGGAGCTGGGCTTGTGCCCGCCGACCCGGGCGGACACGCGATTCACCATGCTACCAGCCGCTGCGTCGTCATCGAGACCCCGCGCGCCAGGGCATCGGTCACCGCCGGGACGACAGCTCTCGGGCGACCCTGTCGAACAGCTTCCGGTCGAGCACGGCACCCTCGCGACGCACCGCGTGCGGCTCGACCCGCAGCACCCGGTCCAGCCGGACCTCGCTCGGCCGGCCCTGGCGGTCCCACGCGCCCGGGCCGAGGTCCATCCACCGGCGACCCCACCGCGCCTCGTCGGCCGCGTCCCGGGTGTGGTCCTTGCTGGTCAGCATGAGCGCGAGCAGGACGCGGCCGTCGCGACCCACCACGAGGACCGGGCGGTCCTTGCCCTGCGTGGGGTCGTCCTCGTAGGGCACCCACGTCCAGACGACCTCGCCGGGGTCGGCGACGCCGTCGGGCGACGGTGTGTACTCGACCCGGACGGGACCGCGGTGGTCGGGCAGCCCGCGTGGCGCGGTCGGGGTCGCCGGCGTGGTCGGACGGGTCCGGCGGGACGGCGTGACGGCCCCGACGAGGCGTCGCAGGGCGGAGGTCACACGGCTGGTCACGGCCACGGCGTCGACGGTACCGGCCGGGCGGGCGGACCGGGTGCCGACGTAACGCACCGTTGACACGCCCGGGCTACTGTCGCGCCATGGCGGACCTGTTCGACGACTACCCGGCGGGGCCGGCCTGGGACGAGATGATCGGGCCGGGCGGCGACCCGCGGCCCGCGTACCAGCGCGTGCACGAGGCGTTCGCCCAGCTCTCGGCCGGCGAGCTGCGTGGACGCGCCGACACGCTCGCCCGGTCGTACATGGCGCAGGGCGTGACGTTCGACTTCGCGGGGGAGGAGCGGCCGTTCCCGCTCGACGTCGTGCCGCGCGTCATCGCGGGGGACGAGTGGGAGCGGATGGCGCCCGGCGTCGCGCAGCGGGTGCGGGCCCTGGAGGCGTTCCTCGCGGACGTGTACGGGTCGCAGCGGGCGGTCGCCGACGGCGTCGTGCCCCGGTCGGTGGTCGTGTCGTCGACGCACTTCCACCGGGCCGCGCGCGGCATCCAGCCGCCCAACGGCGTGCGGGTGCACGTGTCAGGCATCGACCTCGTCCGCGACGGCGAGGGCGACTGGCGGGTTCTCGAGGACAACGTCCGAGTGCCGAGCGGGGTCTCCTACGTCCTGTCGAACCGGCGGGCGATGGCGCAGACGTTCCCCGAGGTGTTCGCGTCGATGCGGATCCGCCCGGTCGCCGACTACCCCCGGCGGCTCCTGGCGGCCCTCACCGCCGCGGCCCCCGCCGGGGTCGACGAGCCGACCGTCGTGGTCCTCACGCCCGGCGTGTTCAACTCCGCCTACTTCGAGCATTCGCTGCTGGCCCGGTCGATGGGCGTCGAGCTCGTCGAGGGGCGCGACCTGTTCTGCGCGAGCGGACGCGTGTGGATGCGGACCACGCAGGGGCGGCGCCGCGTCGACGTCATCTACCGGCGCGTGGACGACGACTACCTCGACCCGGTCGCGTTCCGGTCCGACTCGCTGCTCGGCAGCCCGGGTCTGCTCACGTGCGCGCGCAACGGCACCGTCACCATCGCGAACGCGGTCGGCAACGGCGTCGCCGACGACAAGCTCGTCTACACGTACGTGCCCGACCTCGTGCGGTACTACCTCGGGGAGGAGCCGATCCTGCCGAACGTCGACACGTGGCGGCTCGAGGACCCCGGGGCGCTCGAGGAGGTGCTCGACCGGCTCGACCAGCTCGTCGTGAAGCCCGTCGACGGGTCCGGCGGCAAGGGGCTCGTCGTCGGGCCTGCGGCGTCGCGGGCCGAGCTCGCCGCGCTGCGGACCCGGCTGGTCGACGACCCGCGCGGGTGGATCGCACAGCCCGTGGTCCAGCTGTCCACCGTGCCGACGCTCGTCGACGACGGGTTGCGTCCCCGGCACACCGACTTGCGCCCCTTCGCGGTCAACGACGGGGAGAACGTCTGGGTGCTCCCCGGCGGGCTCACCCGAGTCGCGCTGCCCGAGGGACAGCTCGTCGTGAACTCGTCGCAGGGTGGCGGCTCCAAGGACACGTGGGTGCTCGGCGGCGCCGTGCCGCGCCGCGCGTCCCGCCCCGCCGAGCTGCCGCACCCCGTGCCGGTCGACGCGTCGGTGCCGATCGACGCGAACCCCAACGACGTGCGCGCGCAGGTCATGCAGCAGCAGCAAGGTCGGACGCACCAGGTCGGGGGTGTCCCGTGCTGAGCCGCATCGCCGAGTCGCTGTTCTGGATCGGCCGGTACGTGGAGCGGGCCGACGACACCGCGCGCCTGCTCGACGTGCACGTGCAGATCCTGCTCGAGGACCCCTGGGCCGAGGAGGACCTCGCCTGCCGGTCGCTCCTGTCCGTCATGGACCGGCCCGCGCCGCCGACGCACATCGAGGTCGGCCGGGAGTACGTGCTCGACATGCTCGCGTACGACCGGTTCGCGCCGTCGTCCATCGCCGGGTCCCTCGTGTCCGCGCGCGAGAACGCCCGCCGGGCCCGCGAGATCATCTCGACCGAGCTGTGGGAGTGCCTCAACACCACCTGGAACCAGCTCCCCTCGCACCTGCGACCGGCACGGCCGCACGACTACTTCACGTGGGTGCGCGAACGCGCCGCGATCGTCGCCGGGATCATGGACTCGGCCACGTCGCGCGACGACACGTGGCAGTTCATGGTGCTCGGCCGGTCCATCGAGCGGGCCGACATGACGGCCCGCCTGCTGACCACGCGGGCGCTCGCGGGGTCCGCGGGACCGAGCTGGACGACGCTCCTGCGGTCGTGCGGCGCGCACGAGGCGTTCCTGCGGACGTACCGCGGCACGGCGTCGGACCAGCGGGCCGCCGGGTTCCTGCTGCTCGACCGGCTGTTCCCGCGGTCGATCGTCTTCGCGCTCAACCAGGCGGAGACGTGCCTGTCGCTGCTCGAGCCGGTGGCCGACCGGTCCTCGGTCGACGACGCGCGCCGGCACATCGGCTTCGTGCGGACGAGCCTCGAGTACCGGCCGCTCGACGAGGTCCTCGACGACCTGCCGAAGGCGATGGAGCAGGTCCAGCGCGCGTGCTCGGCCGCGTCCGACTCGATCCGCGGCCGCTACTTCCCGTCGGGGTCGACGACGCACTGGGTGGGGGAGGCACTGTGAGCGCGCCGGAGGGCGCCCGCGCCCGCAGGTGCGCGGACGAGGAGGTCCTGTGACGAGGTTGCGGGTGGTGCACACGTCGACGTTCCGGTACGCGGGGGCGGTCGTCGCGTCGTACAACGAGGCGCGCATGACGCCGTTGTCCCAGCACGGGCAGACGGTCGTGGAGTCCCGGATCGACGTGCAGCCGCACACGTGGTGGCACGAGTACCGCGACTACTGGGGGACGGCGGTGACGGCGTTCGAGGTGCTGGCGCCGCACGAGTCGATGGTCGTGACGGCGGAGCACGTGGTCGAGGTCGCGGCTCGTGGTCCGGTGCGCACGCCGGCCGGGTGGGACACGCTGCGTGGCCCTGAGCTGCGCGACCGGCTGGCGGAGTTCCTGTCGGACACGGCGACGACGGAGCCGCCCGAGGAGGTCGTCGAGCTCGCGCGCACCGCTGCGGCCGACCTGGAGCCCGCCGACGCGGCGCTCGCGGTGAGCGAGGCCCTGCGCGACGCGATGGAGTACATCCCGGGTGTGACGACCGTGCACACGCCGGCCGCGGAGGCGTGGGCGGCTCGGGCGGGGGTCTGCCAGGACATCGCGCACCTCGTCACCGGTGCGCTGCGGGCCATCGGCATCCCCGCGCGGTACGTGTCCGGCTACCTGCACCCGGACGCGGGGGCGGACGTCGGCACGACGGTGCTGGGCGAGTCGCACGCGTGGGTCGAGTGGTGGGTCGGCGAGTGGTTCGCGTACGACCCGACGAACCGGACGATCGCGGGGGACCACCACGTGGTGCTGGCGCGGGGGCGGTCGTACGACGACGTGCCGCCGCTGCGCGGGATCTACGCGGGTGCGGGGACGCAGGCCGCGGACGTGCAGGTCCGGATCACGCGCGAGGCGTGACCGGGGCCGTCACGGGGTGAGGCGGCGGCTGAGGGCGTCGTCGAGCGCGCCGGCGTCCCCGGTGACGGTGAGCCGCGTGTCGGTGACGTCCGTGCGTCCCCACAGGAGCAGCGCGAGCGCCTGCGCGGGCCCGGTCACGGTCGACGACGGCTCCGCGACGGTGCGCGCCCCGAGCAACCAGCCGCGGTCGGCGTCGTCGGCGACGAACCCGATCGGCGCGGCGAGAGGCTCCATGCGGCCCATCCGCGCCTGCCGCGGCTGCATGACGGTCACGACCTCGTCGACCGTGTCGGCCCACGTGCGGGGGTCGACGTCGAGCGGGAGGCCGCCCGCGGTGCGCAGGTCCCAGAGGTGGACGAGCGTCTCGTGCGTCTGACGGCGGCGCCAGAAGGCGGCCGTCCCCGTGCCGACGAGCGTCCGGGAGGGCGCGTCGGGTCCGAGCTCGGTGAGCGTGTCGCGCAGCTCGGCCGCGCAGGACGCGTACAGCTCGTCGAGCACGAACGGTCCGCGGCCGAGCGGCGTCTCCTTCGCGCGGCGGGCCTCGGCGGCGGCCCAGTGGTGGATGCGGGCCAGGTGGACGACCAGGTCGCGGACCCGCCAGCTGCCGCACCAGGGCACCGGGGTCGCCGGGTCGACGGCGGGGATCGTCGCGAGGAACTCGTCCTGCAGGCCGCCGAGGATCGTGAGGTGGTCGAGGGCGTCGCCCAGGTCCGTCGTCATGGGACCATGGTGGCGTTGACCGCCCGCACACCGACAGGTGCGGGCCGGTCGCCGACCGTCCATCCGGCGCCAACGTGCGCCCACCACGAACCCGGGAGCAGTTCCGCGTGTCCCCGATCCCGAGCGCCGCCGCCGCATCGCGCATCACCCCCGCGGCCACCGCGCCCGAGCTGCTGCGCAACTTCTGCATCATCGCGCACATCGACCACGGCAAGTCGACGCTGGCCGACCGCATGCTCCAGCTCACCGGTGTGGTCGACGCGCGGGCGATGCGCGCGCAGTACCTCGACCGCATGGACATCGAGCGTGAGCGCGGCATCACGATCAAGTCGCAGGCCGTGCGCATGCCGTGGGGCGTGGGCGGCGACGCGTACGCGCTCAACATGATCGACACGCCCGGCCACGTGGACTTCACGTACGAGGTGTCCCGGTCGCTCGCCGCGTGCGAGGGGGCCGTGCTCCTGGTCGACGCCGCGCAGGGCATCGAGGCCCAGACGCTCGCGAACCTGTACCTGGCGCTCGAGAACGACCTCACGATCATCCCGGTGCTGAACAAGATCGACCTGCCGGCCGCGCAGCCCGAGAAGTACGCGGAGGAGCTCGCGAAGCTCATCGGCGGCGAGCCCGAGGACTGCCTGCGGGTGTCCGGCAAGACGGGTGAGGGCGTCGAGGCGCTGCTCGACCGGATCGTCGAGCTCGTGCCGTCGCCCGTCGGCGACGCGGACGCGCCGGCGCGCGCGATGATCTTCGACTCCGTGTACGACACGTACCGCGGCGTCGTCACGTACGTGCGGGTCGTCGACGGCAACCTCAACCCGCGCGAGCGGATCTCGATGATGTCGACCAAGGCGACGCACGAGCTGCTCGAGATCGGCGTCATCTCCCCGGAGCCCGCCCCGACGAAGGGTCTCGGCGTCGGTGAGGTCGGCTACCTCATCACGGGCGTGAAGGACGTGCGCCAGTCGAAGGTCGGCGACACCGTGACGAACGCGGCGAAGCCGGCCGCGGAGCCGCTCGGCGGCTACTCGGACCCCAAGCCGATGGTGTTCTCGGGCCTGTACCCGATCGACGGCTCCGACTACCCGATCCTGCGCGACGCGCTCGACAAGCTGAAGCTCAACGACGCCGCCCTCAACTACGAGCCGGAGACGTCCGTCGCGCTCGGGTTCGGGTTCCGGGTCGGCTTCCTCGGCCTGCTGCACCTCGAGATCATCCGCGAGCGGCTCGAGCGCGAGTTCGACCTCGCGCTGATCTCGACGGCCCCGAACGTCGTCTACGACGTCGACCTCGAGGACCGCACCACGGTGCGCGTGACCAACCCGAGCGAGTTCCCGGGCGGCAAGATCGGCGCGGTGCACGAGCCCGTCGTGAAGGCGACGATCCTGGCGCCGTCCGAGTTCATCGGCGCGATCATGGAGCTCTGCCAGACCAAGCGCGGCGACCTGCAGGGCATGGACTACCTGTCCGAGGACCGCGTCGAGATGCGGTACACGCTGCCGCTCGCCGAGATCGTGTTCGACTTCTTCGACCAGCTCAAGTCGAAGACGCGCGGCTATGCGAGCCTCGACTACGAGCCCATCGGCGACCAGGTCGCCGACCTCGTCAAGGTCGACATCCTGCTGCAGGGCGAGACCGTCGACGCGTTCAGCGCGATCGTGCACAAGGAGAAGGCCTACGCGTACGGCGTGATGATGGCGACGAAGCTCAAGGAGCTCATCCCGCGCCAGCAGTTCGAGGTGCCGATCCAGGCGGCCATCGGCTCGCGGATCATCGCGCGCGAGACCATCCGCGCGATCCGCAAGGACGTGCTCGCCAAGTGCTACGGCGGCGACATCACCCGCAAGCGCAAGCTCCTCGAGAAGCAGAAGGAGGGCAAGAAGCGCATGAAGACGATCGGCCGGGTCGACGTGCCGCAGGAGGCCTTCATCGCCGCGCTCTCGAGCGAGCCCGCGGGGTCGGCCGGCGGCAAGGACGCGAAGAAGAAGTGAGCCCCGCGCTCCCCGAGGGGGACGTGGCGCCCGACGACGGCGCGCTGCCCGCGTCGGCCGCCGACGGTGCCGCCGGGCGCGCCTTCGGGGTGTACCTGCACGTGCCGTTCTGCACGGTGCGGTGCGGGTACTGCGACTTCAACACGTACACCGCGACCGAGCTCGGCGGTGGTGCGTCGCAGGCCGCGTACGCGGACACCGCGCTGCGGGAGATCGAGCTCGCCGCGGGTGTGCTCGCGGACCTGCCGTCGCGGCCGGTGAGCACGGTGTTCGTCGGCGGTGGGACGCCGACCGTCCTGTCGGTGCCCGACCTGTCCCGCATGCTCGGCGGCGTGCGCGACGTGTGGGGCCTGGCGGACGACGTCGAGGTGACCACCGAGGCCAACCCCGACTCGGTCACGCCCGAGTCGCTGGCCGCGCTCGCGGAGGCCGGCTTCACGCGCGTCTCGTTCGGCATGCAGTCCGCGGTGCCGCACGTGCTCGCGACGCTCGACCGCACGCACGACCCGCGCCGCATCCCCGACGTCGTCCGCTGGGCCCGCGACGCGGGGCTCGCCGTGTCGCTCGACCTCATCTACGGCACACCGGGGGAGTCGCTCGACGACTGGCGCACCTCGGTCGAGACGGCGCTCGCCACGGGCGTCGACCACGTCTCCGCGTACGCGCTCGTCGTCGAGGCGGGCACCCGGATGGCCGTGCAGGTGCGCCGCGGCGAGCTCGCGCTGCCCGACCAGGACGACCAGGCCGCGAAGTACGAGCTCGCGGACGACCTGCTCGCCGCGGCCGGCCTGCACTGGTACGAGGTGAGCAACTGGGCGCGGACGGCCGCCGACGAGTGCCGCCACAACCTCGCCTACTGGCGCGGCGACGACTGGTGGGGTGTCGGGCCGGGCGCGCACAGCCACGTCGGCGGCGTGCGGTGGTGGAACGTCAAGCACCCGCGCGCGTACGCCGACAGGCTCGCCCGGGGGCTCAGCCCCGCCGCCGGGCGGGAGGTCGTGGACGGCGAGTCCGCCGCGCTCGAGCGGCTGATGCTCGGCGTCCGGCTCGCCGAGGGGATGCCGCTCGACGACCTCCCCGGCACCGCCCGCACGTCGGTCGCGGGCCTCGTGGCCGACGGGCTCGTGGACGGTCCCGCCGCGGTCGGGCGCACCGCCGACGGAGGACGTCGCGTCGTCCTCACCCGCCGCGGGCGGCTGCTCGCCGACGCCGTCGTGCGGACCCTGGCCGCCTGACGTCGCGCGCTCGGCTGCCTCGGTCAGCCGCCGAGGTCAGCGCACCAGCTCGAGCGAGAACGGGTAGCGGTACGAGCCGCCGCGCTGCACCGCGAGGGCCGCGAGGATCGACAGCACGAGGCTGATGACGGAGAGCGCGATGAACCCGATCGTGCCGATGATGCCGATGCCGGGGAGCGCCTCGACGATCCGGCACACCACCAGGCCGACGAGCACCGTGATCTGGAAGTTCAGCGCGACGCGCGCCTCGTCGGCCGCGACCCCGCCACGCTCGCCACGCTCGCGGTGCACCAGCCACACGACGAGCGCCCCGAGCCACCCGATCCAGAAGTAGGCGAGGATCCCGCCGAGGTGCGCGAGCATCGCCCACGTGCGCTGGTCGGTCGCCTGCGACGGGCGGTGCGCCGGGGGGTACTCGTTCGACATCGGGTCGCTCCTCGGTGTGCGTCGCGTGCCGCCGTGGCCCGCGGGCTGGGAGCCTACCGACGGTTCGCCCGGTCTGCGCCCCG
>JAEWCA010000015.1 GCA_023390875.1 Actinomycetes bacterium | reverse complement strand
CGCCAGCGGCGCCTGCTGCGTCGGGAGCTGGAGCTCGACGAGCCAGCCGCCGTCGTGGCCCCGCTCCTTGGCGGCCAGCGCGGCCGCCGCGCGGGCGTCGTCGGGCATGCCGTCGAGCTCGTCCTCGTCGGTCACGAGCACCGCGGCAGCGTTGGTCGCGGCGAGCAGGTCGCGGCCGAACGTCGTCTCGAGCGACGTGATCTCGGCGTTGAGGGCGCGCAGCCGTTCCTGCGCGTCGGCGTCGAGCCGGACGCCCGAGCGGACGAACGCCGTGCGCGTGCGGTGCAGCAGCCACGCGGTGTCGGGCTCCAGGTCGAGGGTGCCCGCCTCGGCGGCCTCGTGCAGCGCCTCGACGCGGTCGAACAGCCGCACGTCCAGGTACGTCGCGTCGTGGTGGGCGGCCATGAGCGGCGCGATCTCCTCCTCGGTCGCGTCGAGCTCGGGCGTCGAGTCGCTGCTGGCCTGGTTGTAGAACGACGTGGCCGCACGGTGCAGCAGCCGGCCGGCGCGCTCCAGGGCCACGAGCGTGTTCTCGACCGTCGGCGCGGCGGGGTCGGTGGCGATCGCCTCGACCTCGGCGCGGTGCCCGGCCATGCCGGCGAGCAGGGCGGGACGGTAGTGCTCCGCGCGGATCCGGGTGTGGTCGGGGAGCCCGTACGGCAGGGTCGAGGGGGCCGCGAAGGGGTTGTCCGCGGCGAGCGTGGTGTCGGTCATGGCGGTCATCATCCCCGAGCGGCCCGACACGCGCCGGGTACGACGCCCCGGTCAGTCCGGACGGTCCGCGAGGAGCCGGTCCTCGGCGTCGTACGCGAAGAAGTCGCCCATCGCCTCCATGCGGACGAACCCCGGGAACGCCGTGCGCCAGTCCCCCGCGCGCGCCTGCTCGACGAGCCAGTCGACGGCCGGCCCCACCGTCTGCGCGTACCCGCCGGGTGCGACGTACCCGAGCTCCTCCTCGGCGCGCGACATGTCCAGCACCATCGGGCGGGGCACGCACCAGGGCGTGAGGCCGACGTCGTCGACCGGCGGGCCCGGCACGGTGACGGTGCGCGTCCGGACGCCGAGGGCCGCGTCGACGGCCTCGCCGATCTCCGCGACCGTGAGGGCCTCGGGGTCGGCCGCGTTGAGCACCCGGTCGGCGGGGTGGGCGGCGGCGAGGCGCACGAGCTCGGCGATCACCCGCGTCGACGTCGTGTGGAACCGGCTCGCCCCGTCGTAGGCGAGCACCCGCACGTCGCGGCCGTCGAGCACGCGCTTGACGAACGTCCACTCCCGCGGCTGCCGGCAGCCGGGGCCGTGGATCGCGCCGGGCCGCAGCACCGTCGCCGGGACGTCGTCGGCCGTGAGCCACGCCCGCTCGAGGGCGACCTTGCCGGTCGCGTACGAGCCGCGGCCCGGCACGACCGTCGGCTGGTCCTCGCCGACCGGGACCGGGAACGTCCCGAACTCGTCCGTCTCGAAGCCGTCGCCGTCGGCGTCGACGTACACCGCGGCGCTCGACACGACGACCACCGAACCGATCCGGTGGCGGCGCGCGACCAGCGGTCCCGCGTCGGTCTCGTCGTACGCGACGACGTCAACCAGCGCGTCCACCCCGCCGGCCAGCGCGCGGTCCAGCGCGTCCGGGTCGTGACGGTCGCCGACCACCAGCTCCGCGCCCCACGCGGCGACCCGCGGACCGTGCGCTGCCGCGTCGCGGGTCAGCACCCGCACGTCCCAGCCGTCCGCCACGAGGGCCGGGACGGCCAGCCGGCCGATCTGCCCGCTGCCGCCGATCACCAGAGCCGTCGCCATGACGGCACGCTAGGGCGGCGGACGAGCGTGCGCCCGCGCTTCTGCTCGCGGCAGACGCTCAGACGACCTCGGCCAGGGCGGCGACGGGGTACCCGTGCGCCTCGCCCACGCCCGCGTTGAACAGCAGGCCCGCATCCGTGCTGAGGCCCGCCGCGAGCGCCGGGTCGTCGGCCACGGCCTGCCGCCACCCGTGGTCCGCGAGCGCCGTGAGGTACGGCAGCGTGACGTTCGTGAGCGCACGGGTCGACGTCACGGGGACGGCACCGGGCATGTTCGCGACGCAGTAGAAGACGGCGTCGTGCACCCGGAACGTGGGGTCGTCGTGCGTCGTGGGTCGGGTGGACTCGAAGCAGCCGCCCTGGTCGACGGCGACGTCGACGAGGACGGACCCGGGCCGCATCCGGGCGACCGTCGCGTCGGAGACGAGGTGCGGTGCGCGGGCGCCCGGCACGAGGACCGCGCCGATGACGAGGTCCGCGTCGACGACCTCCCGCTCGAGCACCCAGGTGCTCGACGCCAGCGTGCGGACGCGTCCGCCGAACGCGACGTCGATCTCGCGCAGGCGCGGCATCGAGACGTCGAGCATCGTGACGTCGGCGCGCATGCCGACGGCGATCTCGGCGGCGTGGCGCCCGACGACGCCGGCGCCGAGGACGACGACCTTCGCGGCGTCGACGCCCGGCACGCCGCCGAGGAGCAGGCCCGACCCGCCCTCGTTCTTCATGAGGTGGTACGCGCCGACCTGGGTCGCGAGGCGTCCGGCGACCTCGCTCATCGGGGCGAGGAGCGGCAGCGAGCGGTCCGGGAGCTGAACCGTCTCGTAGGCGATGGAGGTGGTGCCGCCGTCGAGCAGCGCGTCGGTCGTGGGCCGGTCGGCGGCCAGGTGCAGGTACGTGAACAGCACGAGGTCCTTGCGCAGGTACCCGAACTCGTCCGGCACGGGCTCCTTGACCTTGCACACCAGGTCCGCGTCGCCCCACACGTGCGCCGCGTCCGGGACGACCCGAGCACCGGCGTGGATGTACTGCTCGTCGGGTATCGCGGAGCCGGCGCCCGCGCCGGTCTCGACGAGCACCTCGTGCCCGTGGCGGACGAGCTCGTGCGCGCCTGCGGGTGTCAGCGCGACGCGGTACTCGCGGTTCTTGACCTCGCACGGGATGCCGATGCGCATGGTCACGTCCTTCCGGTCGTCGTCACCGCCAGTGTCGTCGCCCGGGGGCGTCCCGGCAGTACGGGGGGCGAGATGTCACCCCAGGACCGTCGCCCACACGGCCGCCTGCGCGAGCCCGTCCCGCAGGGCGACCTCGTCGGCGGACACCGACCACCACCACAGCGCGGACTCGACGCCGCGAGCGACGCCCCAGCCCGCGACGCGCCGTGGGTCGAGCCCGACGGCGTCGGCGACGAGCCCGGTGCGGGTACGCAACGTCGCGACGGGGTCGGGGTGCGCGAACGGGTCGTCGACCTGCTCGAGCATCGGCCACAGGTCGTAGGCCGGGTCGCCGCGCAGGGGCTTGGGGTCGATCGCGACCCATCGGTCGCCCGCGCCGTGCAGGACGTTGCCGGGGTTGAGGTCCCCGTGCACGACGGCCGGACCGCCGGGGGTGCCGTCGGGGAGGCGGACGAGCAGGTCGACCGCGTCC
The DNA here is from genome assembly GCA_023390875.1 of Actinomycetes bacterium. Lineage (GTDB taxonomy): Bacteria > Actinomycetota > Actinomycetes > Actinomycetales > Cellulomonadaceae > Cellulomonas. The sequence continues at coordinate 2,415 of JAEWCA010000015.1, read as the reverse complement.
CGGACGAGGCCGGGGTCGGCCAGCGGGCCTGCGTGGTGCGCCCGCTCGGTGAGGACCGCCGCCCACCGGGTGCACACGTCCGCCATGGACGGCACGTCGGCGAGCGCCGCGCCGGGGGCGTCGAGCAGGTCACGCAGGACGCGCGCGCCGACGAGCAGGCGGTCCTCGGGGCTCGCGGTCGACGCGCTCAGCGGCGTGCCGGGGGCGACGCGCTCCAGCAGGAGCGCCCAGTCGTCGCGGTCGTCGTCGAGCAGCAGCGGGACGCCGTGACCGTGCCAGGCCCGCAGCGCGTCGGCCTCGTGGCGCGCCTCGTCGTGCGGGAAGGAGACCTTGAGGACCGCGTCGGTGCCGTCCGGCCGCACGGCCGGTGCGGTCCACGATGCGGAGCCCTCGGTGAACGGCTCGCCGAGCCGCAGGTCCCAGCGTCGGACGGCGCGCGCGACGAGGGCCGGCAGGCGGGCGATCCAAGCGCTGCCCTCGGCCGTGCGGCCCACGCCGTCGTGCAGGATCCTGGGCACGGTCAGCTCGGGCACGTGCCGAGGGTAGCCAGGGGCGCACCGCGGCGACGGGCGACGGGGTGATGTCTGCGCGTCGGCCGTGGGTGGCACCGTTCCCGTGTGCGATCCTCGCGGGACCGGCCGCCGGGGAGACGGGCGGCGACGTCGAGGAGGACGGCACGTGAGCGGGGGTCAGCGGTTCGACGGCGCGGGCGGCGCGCCGGACGACGGGCCGCGGTTCCCCCCGACCGGCCGCCCCGTGGTGCACCCCCCGGCGTACCCGCCCCCGTCCGGGCTCCCCGCGGCGTACCCGCCCCCCACGTCCGTGCACCCGTCCGCGCACCCGGTGCCACCGCCGTCCGCGTACCCGGCGGCGTACCGCGGCCCCGACGCCTCGATCGCACCCGGTCCCGCCGTTCCGTCCGTCCCGCACGGCGACCTGCGGTTCGTGCCGCTCCCACCGCCACCGCGCCGCCGCTCCCGGATGGTGTCGATCCTCGTCGTGGGCGCCGTGCTCGTCGCGCTCCTGCTGGGCGGCCGGTCCTGGGTGTCCGCCGCGCTGCCGTCGTACGGCCCGCCGGCGGGCCTCGAGGAGGCACGCCTCCCGCTCGGCGCTCCCCCGCCCGAGGCGGTGCTCGACTCGGGCCCGTACGCGTTCTCCGCGATGCAGCCCGACGGGTCGGGCCCGGTGACGTACAGCCCGTGCCGGCCCATCCACTACGTGGTGCGGCCCGACCACGCGCCCGCCGGCGCCGACGCGCTGCTCGCCGCCGCGATCGAACGGGTCGCGCACGCGACAGGTCTGCAGTTCGTGGCCGACGGCACCACGCAGGAGGCCCCCGACCCCGACCGGCCCGCCTACCAGCCCGACAGGTACGGCGAGCGGTGGGCGCCCGTGCTCGTCGCGTGGTCGAACGCGTCCGAGACGCCGGGGCTCGCGGGCGACGTCGCCGGGACGGGCGGCTCGGCAGCCCTCACGCACGACGGCCGCTCGACGTACGTCACGGGTGCCGTCACGATCGACGCCGACGAGCTCGACCGACTGCTCGCGACGCCGAACGGCACGGGCGTCGCGACCGGGGTGATCACGCACGAGCTCGGCCACCTCGTGGGTCTCGCGCACGTCGACGACCCGACCCAGCTCATGTACCCGACGACGAACATGGCCGTGACCTCGTTCGCCGCGGGCGACCGCGCCGGGCTCGCGCTGCTGGGCGCCGGCGCGTGCGCACGTGACGTGTGACTCGCTTCAGGCATCGCCCAGAAATGCCGATTACCCTCCCGTGAACGCGTGCCTCGCGCGCGCCCGTTCGACAGGAGCAGCTCCCATCGACCGACCCATCATCTTCGTGCACGGGACGCGCACGTCGTCCGCCATCTGGCAGCAGCAGGTGGACGCCCTGAGCGTCTCCGGGCACCCCACCCTCGCGCTCGACCTGCCCGGCCACGGGTCGCGGTCGCACGAGCGGTTCAGCCTCGAGGGCGCCCTCGCGGCGATCGACGACGCGGTCGCGTCGTTCAGCGTCGCGCCACTGCTCGTCGGTCTCTCGCTGGGCGGCTACGCGTGCCTCGCGTACGCCGGCCGGCACCAGCACAAGCTCGCGGGCGTGGTCCTCGCGGGCTGCTCGACGGAGATCAAGGGCAAGCCGCTGCACGCCTACCGGCGCGCGTCGACGCTGGTCACGCGCGCGTTCCACCTCGGTGGCGGGACGTGGCACGTGGTCACCGACATGCTCTCGGCCCTCGCCGGGTACTCGCCGCTCGCCGACCTGCGCCGCACGCACCTGCCCGTGTGGCTCGTCAACGGCAAGCGCGACCCGCTGCGCCTCGACGAGCGCCGCTACCTCACGGCCCGCCCGGGCACCCGGCTCACCGAGGTGCCGCGCGCGGGCCACGCCGAGAACTCGCACGCGCCCCC
>JAEWCA010000004.1 GCA_023390875.1 Actinomycetes bacterium | reverse complement strand
GCGCAGGCCGTCGCGCTCTCGGAGGCACTACGCGTGGAACCGTTGCCGCCGACGCGGTGGGCGGTCCCGCGTGCGGCCGCGGAGGTCTGCGCGCGTCAGCTCGTCGACCGCGTCGGCAGGTCGATCGCGGGCGAGAACGCCCACATGGCCTCGTTGCACCAGCAGGGCCGCGTCACGAAGCCGCGCACGCGCCCGGTGCCCACGGAGCGCACGTACCGCGACCTCGTCGCGGTGCTCGTCGCGGACGCCCCGCCCTCCGGGCGCATCCTGGAGTGCCCGTCCTGGTTCGCGGGCGCGGCCCTCGACGCGATGGCCGGCGAGGGGATCCTCGACGCGGCGAGCGGGGTCAAGCTCCTGTCCGTGTCCGACCTGCTCGGGTCCGGCCCGCCGAACCACGCGGCGATGCGGGTCCTCGACGTCGTGCACACCCGGACCGGCGCCCCCGACCTGCGCACGCTCCAGGCGATGCTCGACGAGGCGGGGGTCGACGGCCGCGCCTGGGTGTGGAGCTCGTACTCGCGGTCGTACGGGATCCGGCTCGGCCGGGACTGGGACGACGCCGACGTCTGGCCGTTCGTCGCCGTGCACCTCGACTGGCTCGTCGAGACCGGAGTCCGCGGCGGGTGGGACAGCGACGAGCTGGCGGTGTTCGCAGCCGCCGCGACCCTGCCGACCCAGCCCGCGAGGCTCGTCGACCACCTGTTCGCCGCGGCTCTGGGCCCGCGCAAGACGTTCCGCCGGCCCGCGCAGGACGCCGTCGCGCACCACCCGCAGGTCGCGGCCCGCGCCGCGGCCGGCCTGGCGGACGGCAAGAGCGAGACGCGCCTCGTCGCCGCGCAGTGGCTCACGCGCCTCGCCGACCCCTCGGTCCTCCCCGCCCTGCAGAAGGCGTGGGCCAAGGAACGGCAGGACGTCGTCCGCGGCGCGCTGCTGGACGCGCTCCTCGCGATCGGCGAGTCCGCCGAGACGTACCTCGACCCGCAGGCGACGAGCGAGGCCGCGGCGAAGTTCGTCGCGAAGGGGCTGCCCGCGGCGCTCGACTGGTGCGACTGGGACTCGCTGCCGCCGGTCACCTGGGCGTCGTCGGGCGAGACGGTGCCGCGAGAGGTCCTGCAGTGGCTGTGCGCGACGTCGGTCAAGGCCCGGTCCGCGGAGCCCGACGCGGTGCTGCGGCAGTACGCCGCGCTGTTCGACCCGGCGGACCGGGAGCGGCTGGCCCACCACCTCGTGACGGCGTGGCTGCACGAGGACGTCCGGCCCGTCGCACCCAGCGACGCCGAGGACAACGCCCGGCAGTACGCCACGAACGCGCACCGGTGGCTGACGAGCGACCCGAGCAGCCCGTACCACGGGATGACTGTCGAGCAGCTCACCGCAGCGCTGCTGCCGGGGTACCTGCGGCAGCCCGCGGGCTCGGCGATCGCCAGCAAGGGGCTGCTCGCCGTCGTCGCCGCGTGCGGCGGTCGCGACGTGGTCGCACCCGTCGAGCGCTACCTGCGCGAGTGGTTCGGCCAGCGGGCGGCGCAGGGCAAGGCGCTGATCGCGATGCTCGCCTGGGTCGACCACCCGTCGGCGACCCAGCTCGTGCTGTCGATCGGCTCGAGGTTCCGCACCAAGAGCTTCCAGGACGAGGCCATCGCCCAGGCCCAGGCGCTCGCGGAGCGCAAGGGCTGGACCCTCGACGAGCTCGCCGACCGGACGATCCCGACGGGCGGCTTCGACGACGACGGCACGCTCGAGCTGTCGTACGGTCCGCGCACGTTCGTCGCCCGCCTGCGGCCCGACCTGACCGTCGACCTGCGCGACCCGGACGGCAAGGCGCTCAAGACGCTCCCGCCGCCCCGGCAGTCGGACGACGCGGAGCAGGCCAAGGAGGCCCGCAAGACGCTCACGGCGGCGAAGAAGGACGTGAAGACGGTCGCCGACCTGCAGCAGCGACGCCTCTACGAGGCGCTGTGCACCGAGCGTTCGTGGTCCGCCGACGACTGGCAGCGCTACCTGTGCGCGCACCCCGTCGTGGGCCCCGCCGTCCGGCGGCTCGTGTGGGTCGCCACCGCGGACGACGGGTCGGCGCCCGTCGTGTTCCGGCCGCTCGACGACGGCAGCCTCACGGACGTCGACGACGAGCCCGTCACGCTGGACCCCACGGCTCGGGTCCGGCTGGCGCACGACAGCGTCCTGACGGCCGACCAGGTCGAGGCCTGGACCGCGCACCTGGCCGACTACGAGGTGGTCCCGCTGTTCGAGCAGCTCGGACGCGGCCTGCACGCCGTCACCGCCGACGACCGGTCACGCCGCACCCTCGACGACTTCGAGGGCCACGTGCTCGAGGCGTTCGCGCTGCGGTCACGGGCCGCGCGCCTCGGCTACACCCGGGGTCCGTCCGGGGACGGCGGCTGGTTCCACACCTACGTCAAGCGGTTCCCCACGCTCGGGCTGACGGCCGAGATCGAGTTCACCGGGAACACGTTCCCGGAAGAGAACCGCCCCGTCGCTCTGCGCACGCTCGCGTTCTACCGCGAGCGGCCGGCCGGGCAGGTCCGCGAGGAGCTCACGCTCGGCGACGTGCCCGAGGTCCTGGCGTCCGAGTGCTGGCACGACATGCGCCAGATGGCGGCGCAGGGTGGTGGGTACGACCCCGACTGGGAGAAGAAGACGGAGCTCTGACCATGACCGCCGACCCGACCACCACCCCGGTGCTGCGCGCACCCGCCGAGGTGGAGTTCGCCGCCGAGCTCGCGGCCCTGGCCCGTGCCGACGACGGCAGCCGCCCCGCCGGCTGGCGGCTCACCCCACGGGCGGTGCGCGCGTTCGTCGTCGGCGACCCCGAGCTCGGCGTGAGCCGCAAGTTCTACGGCGACGACGCGCTCGTCGACCGCTGCGTCGTCACGCTGATGAGCAGCCGCGGCCTGCTGCTGGTCGGCGAGCCCGGGACGGCCAAGTCGATGCTCTCGGAGCTGTTCGCGGCGGCCGTGTCGGGCGACTCGACGTGCACGGTCCAGGGCAGCTCCGGCACGACCGACGACCAGATCACGTACTCGTGGAACTACGCGCTCCTGCTGGCCGAGGGGCCGACGCCGCGGGCTCTCGTGCGCGGGCCGCTGCACCGGGCCATGACCGCCGGGGCCGTGTGCCGCTTCGAGGAGGTCACCCGCGTCCAGCCCGAGATCCAGGACGTCCTCATCGGCGTGATGTCCGACAAGGTGCTCCACGTCCCCGAGCTCGCGGGACCGCAGAGCGTGGTCTTCGCCGCCCGCGGGTTCAACGTGCTCGCGACGGCCAACCTGCGCGACCGCGGCGTCCACGAGATGTCGAGCGCCCTGAAGCGCCGGTTCAACTTCGAGACCGTCCGACCGATCCGGGACCGCGACCTCGAGCGCAGGCTGATCCTGGAGCAGACGTCGGAGCTGCTCGCGCACGCCCAGGTCGAGACCCGGCTCGCACCCGACGTGGTCGACCTGCTCGTCACCGCGTTCCACGACCTGCGCGGCGGCGTGACGGCCGACGGCGTGGTCGTCGAGAAGCCGACCGCCGTGATGAGCTCCGCGGAGGCGGTCGCCGTCGGGTACGCGGCCGCGCTGGACGCCCACTACTTCGGCGACGGCGAGGTGGGCGGCGGGCACGTCGCCCGCCAGCTCATCGGCACGGTGCTCAAGGACAACCCGGACGACGGCACGAAGCTCCGGCACTACTTCGACGTCGTCGTGCGGCCACGGGCCAAGCACGACCGGCGCTGGCGGGCCGTCCTCGAGACCCGAGGCGAGCTCGACCGTTGATCCCGGCCCTGCCGACGGGCGACGACGTGCGGGACCTCGCGGCCCGCATGGTGGGCGACGACCTCGTCGTCGTGCCCGTGCGGCACCACAGCCCGGCGTGCGCGAGCGCGGTCACCGACGCGTTCGAGCGGCACGCGCCGTCGCACGTGCTCATCGAGGGTCCGCGGAGCTTCACAGGGCTCGTCGACCTGCTCTGCCACCCGGAGGCGCGCTACCCCCTGGCGGTCTACGCGTGGTCGAGGCCCGCCGGCCGCTCGTCGGCACCCGGCGAGGGCCACGGCGGCTATTACCCGTTCTGCGAGTACTCCCCCGAGCTCGTCGCTGCGCGGCTCGCCCACGCGGCGGGGGTCCCGGTCACGTTCTGCGACCTGGACGTCGGCGAGCAGGCGGTCGCGGCGCAGGGCGAGGTCCTGACCGGGGCCGGTTCGCTGCTGCGCGAGGAGCCGTACGCGCACAGCCGCTCGCTCGCCGCCCTGGCCGAGCGGCTCGGCTGCCGCGACCAGGAGGACCTGTGGGAGCTGCTGTTCGAGTCCGGGGTCGACGACGACCCGGACGCGCACCGCGCCCGCGTGACGGCGTACTGCCTGCTGGCCCGCCACGACAGCACCGAGGCGGAGCTGGACCGGGACGGCACGCGCCAGCGTGAGGCCGAGATGGCCTGGCACGTCGGTCAGGCGCTCGCGGCCCGTCCCGCCGGCGCCGGGCCGGTCATGCTCGTGGTCGGCGGCTTCCACGCCGTGGCCCTCCCCGACCTGCTGACCGACCCGCCGGAGCGGCCGAGCCTCGACTGCGGGCCTGTCGAGGAGGGTCGCGCGCTGGTGAGGTACGGGTTCGACCGGCTCGACCGGCTCAACGGGTACGCGAGCGGCATGACGTCCCCGGGATGGCACCAGCGGATCTGGGACGAGCGACTCCGCGGCGTGCCGGCCGACCGGGCCCGCGCGAACGCGGCGCTCACGACGCTGCTCGACCTCGCCGGCGAGCTCCGGGGACCGCAGCGGACGGCGGTCGCGACGCCGACGCTGGCCGCTGCCCACCGGCAGGCCCTCCTGCTCGCCGACCTGCGAGGCCGTCCGGCTCCGCTGCGCAGCGACCTGGTCGACGCCGTCACGAGCTGCCTCGTGCAGGGCGACGTGGACGTCGAAGGCGTCCTCGTGGCCGCCGCGACCCGTCGCGTGCTCACCGGCGACCGGGTCGGCCGGGTGCCCCCGGGGGCCGGGACCCCGCCGCTCGTGCGGGACACGCTCGCCCGGCTGCGCGAGCTGCGGCTCGACACGGACGCCGTCGAGCCGCGCACCGTGGCGCTCGACCTCTACCGGAACGTGGTCCACCGGCGCACCAGCCGCGTGCTGCACGGTCTGGCGATGCTCGCCGTGCCGTTCGCCACGCACGTCGCCGGGCCGGACTTCGTGCGCGGGACCGGCCTGGCCCGGCTCCAGGAGCGCTGGACCTACCTGTGGAGCCCGACGACCGAGGGGCTCCTCGCCGAGCGGTCCCTGCTGGGCTCCACGCTCGACGAGGCCGTGGAGGCGCGGTTCGCGACGCTCGTCGCGACGGCCACGCAGGACGGGCGGACCCCGACGAGCGTGGAGGCCGTGTCGCTGCTCGCGCAGGGCGCGGTGGTCGGTCTGCACGAGAGGACGGCGCCCGTCCTGGACCTCGCGCGGCAGGCTCTCGGTGCGGACACGTCGTTCGTGGGCGTGGTGCGCGCGACCGGCGCGCTGGCGCTGCTCCGGGACGGGCGCGAGGCCGTGGAGGCGGCCCGCCTCGCCGGTCTGCCCGGCCTGGTGACGACCGCGTACGCGCGGTGCCTGTACCTCGGTGCAGAGCTGCAGGGCGACGAGGAGCCCGCGGAGGGCGTCGCGACCTCGCTCGCGCAGCTCCGCGAGCTGCTCGCCTCCCCCGGGGGCGAGGACCTCGACGCCGAGCCGTTCTGGTCGCTCGTCGACCGGCTGCGGCAGGACCACGACCGTGCGCTGGTCCGCGGCGCCGCGGCCGGTCTGGCGTCGACCGCCGGCCGGCTCACCGTCGACGACCTGGCGCGCGACGTCGCCGGCCACCTGGGCAGCTCGATCGACCCGCACGAGGCGGTCGGCTTCGTGCGCGGCCTGTTCGCGACCGCCCGCGAGACCGTGTGGCAGGACGCCGGGGTCGTGACGGCGCTCGACTCGCGGCTCGTGGGCTGGGACCAGCCGACGTTCCTGTCGACACTGCCGGACCTGCGCCTCGCGTTCACCGGCCTCACCCCGCGCGAGACGGACCGCGTCGCCGAGGCGGTCGCGGCGCTGCACGGCGGCGAGCGGCCCGACCCGCCGGTGCGGCGTGACGTCGACGAGCGGACCGTGCACGCCCACGCCGAGCTGTCGCAGCGCCTCGTCGAGGTGCTCGAGCGCGACGGGCTCGGCGCGTGGCTCACGACCGGCGGCGGATCGTGAGGCCGACCGACCGGTGGCGGCTGGTGCTCGGCCGGTACGCGGACCGCCACCTGCCCGCTCCGCAGGGACCGGACGGGCCCCGCTTCGAGGCCGCCCTGGAGTACCTGTACGGCCGGGAGTACGCCGGGCGTGGCGGCCGCGCCGACGACGGCACGGGCGGACCGGGCGACGAGCCGGCACCGGGCTCGCTCGAGGCGTCGGCCCCGTCGGTCGTGGAGTGGCTCGGCGAGGTGCGCGAGCTGTTCCCCCGCGAGACGGTCGAGACGATCGAACGGCACGCGCTGGACCGGTACGGCCTGACCGCGCTCGTGTCCGACCCCGAGGTGCTCGCCCGCATCGAACCCAGCGAGGAGCTGCTCAAGACGCTGCTGTCCCTCAAGGGGCAGCTCGACCCCCGGGTGCTCGGCGAGGTCCGACGGATCGTGCGCGCCGTCGTCGAGGACCTGCGTCGACGGCTCGAGAAGGAGGTCCGCCAGGCGCTCACCGGGCGGCTGAGCCAGCACCGGCACAGCCCGCACGCCGTCGCCGCGAACTTCGACGCCCGCGGCACGGTCCGGGCCAACCTCCGGCACTGGGACGCCGAGGGCGGGCGGCTCGTCGTCGAGCGTCCCCTGTTCTTCCAGCGCAACACCCGCCGGATCCCGTGGGAGGTCGTGCTGCTGGTCGACCAGAGCGGGTCCATGGTCGGCTCGGTGGTCCACAGCGCCGTGATGGCGGGCATCCTCGCCGGGCTCCCCGCCTACCGGCTGCGCCTCGTCGTGTTCGACACGAGCGTCGTCGACCTGACGGACATGGTCGGCGACCCCGTCGAGCTCCTCATGCAGGTGCAGCTCGGCGGCGGGACCGACATCGCCCAGGCCGTCCGCTACGCGGAGCAGCTCGTGGAGAACCCGGCGCGCTCGGTCGTGGTGCTGGTGACCGACTTCTGCGAGGGCGGACCGCCGTCGCAGCTCGTGGCGGCCGTCCGCCGGCTCGTCGAGGCCCGCGTGACCACCATCGGGCTCGCGTCGCTCGACGGCACGGCGCACCCCGCGTACGACAAGCGGATGGCCCGCTCGCTCGCCGACGTGGGGATGTCGATCGCGGCCCTCACGCCCGGTCAGCTCGCAGAGTGGCTCGCCGAGGTGACGGCACGGTGAGCGTCCGCGCCCAGGTGGCCGCGCTCCTGTCGCGCTACGACGACGACGCCTGGATCGCCCTGGCGAACCGCGGCCTGCTCCGGCGGGCGCGCAAGGACCTGGAGTCCCTGCCCGTCGAGCTCGTCGCCGAGACCGGCACCGAGGTCGAGGTCGCGGTCGGCGACGTCGTGGTCACCCTCGGCACGGGCGGTCCGGGCGAGGCGAGCTGCACGTGCCCCAGCGCGGTCGTCTGCCAGCACGTCCTGACGGCCGGGCTGTGGCTCGCCGCCGGTGCCAGCAGCGCGTCCGCCGGGCCGGACGCGCCGAACGCGCC
>JAEWCA010000550.1 GCA_023390875.1 Actinomycetes bacterium | reverse complement strand
GCGTCGGCGGGCCGCGAACGACAGCGCCGCGCCGACGGCGAGCATCGCGGTGAGAGCCGTGACGAAGATCTGGCTGGCTGTCGCTCCAGGGTTCGGAATCTTCGTCGGCCCGGGCCGGGCGCAGGTTCAGACCCGGCCGACGAGCTCCTGGATCGACGGCACGATCTCGTTCGGCCGGAACGGGAACCGGGCGACGTCCGACTCCTTCGTCGACCCGGTGAGCACGAGGAACGTCCGCAGACCGGCCTCGATCCCGGCGACGACGTCGGTGTCCATCCGGTCGCCGACCATCACGGTGGTCTCGGAGTGCGCGTCGATGCGGTTGAGCGCGGACCGGATCATCATCGGGTTGGGCTTGCCGACGAAGTACGGCTGCCGACGGGTCGCGGCCTGGATCATCGCGGCGACCGCACCGGTGGCCGGCAGGTCGCCCTCGGCGCTCGGCCCGGTGACGTCGGGGTTCGTGGCGATGAACCGTGCGCCGCCCTGGATGAGCCGGATGGCCTGCGTGATCGCCTCGAACGAGTACGTGCGGGTCTCGCCCAGCACGACGAAGTCGGGCTCGGCGGCGGTGAGGGTGTACCCGGCCTCGTACAGGGCGGTCGTCAGGCCCGCCTCGCCGATCACGTACGCGGACCCGCCGGGCATCTGGTCGGTGAGGAACTGCGCGGTGGCGAGCGCCGAGGTCCAGATGGCGCCCTCGGGCACGTCGATCCCGGACATCGACAGGCGTGCCCGCAGGTCGCGCGGGGTGAAGATCGAGTTGTTCGTGAGGATGAGGAACGGTCGCTCGGCGTCCCGCAGGGCCCGGACGAAGTCGGCGGCGCCGGGCAGCGCGGTGCCCTCGTGCACGAGGACGCCGTCCATGTCGGACAGCCAGGAGCGGATCTCCCGGGTCACGCGCCGAACGCCTTGCGCTCGACGGCGTCGCGCTCGGCCTGCTCGTCGTACCGCTCGTCGCGCTCGGTGACGGGCACGCCCGCGGCGGCCGCGGCGCGCTCCTTGCGACGCTTGCGCCACAGCTCGATGATCACCGGCAGGACGGACGCGAGGACGACGAGGACGAGCAGCGCCTCGATGTTCTCCTTGATGAACGTGATGTTCCCGAGCCCGTAGCCGAGCCACGTGACGCCGCCCGCCCACAGGACGACGCCGATGAGGTTGAATTTCACGAAGTGCTTGTACGGCATCCGCCCGACGCCCGCCGCGACGGATGCGTACGTGCGCACGAACGGGATGAACTGCGCGACGATCAGCGTCCGGCCGCCGTACCGGTCGAAGTAGGCGTACGTCTGGTCGATGTACTTCTGCTTGAAGAACCGCGAGTCCGGCTTGTTGAACACGCGGGGCCCGAGCGTCCGGCCGATCCAGTAGCCGCACTGCGTACCCGCGAACGCCGTGACGATGAGCAGCAGCGACAGCGGCCAGATGCCGATCGGGATGTCCAGCGAGTCCTGCGCCACGAGCGCGCCGGCGGTGAACAGCATGGAGTCGCCCGGCAGGATCGGGAACAGCAGGCCGACCTCGACGAAGATCACCGCGAGGATGCCGATGAGCGCGGCCGTGCCGAACGAGTCGATGAGGTGCTGCGCGTCGAGGAAGTCCGGCATGAGCGTGTGCACGGGCGCGCCCGCGTGGACGGCGGGCAGGGCGGCCGCGAGGGCCGTCGTCGTGAGCATGCGGACAAGCCTACGGTGCGGTCTGTGGGCGACACGTGCGAGCGTGTGACCAGGGTGTGCGCGGCCTGTGGGCTGAGGCCTGTTGCTGTGGTCGTCGGCGGGCGCGTGGACAATGGGGCCGTCCGACGAGCCCGACGTGCCCGCCGTGCGGGTGAAGCGAGGCGCCGTCGGCCGGGGGCAGGAACGTCGGTGGGCGGTGGTTCGTTGGCGGGGTCGTGGCGGTCGGCGGGTGCCCGTCGCGGCCGTCGTCCCGGCGGGTGGCGGTCTCGTGGCAGGAGGTGCGGTGCGGTCCACCGTGAAGGACGTGGCGGCGCGCGCCGGGGTGTCCCCGAAGACCGTCTCGAACGTCATCAACGGCACGGTCTTCGTGCGCCCCGAGACGCGGGCGCGCGTCGAGGAGGCGCTCGCCGAGCTCGACTACGTGCCGAACCTCGGCGCGCGCGGCCTGCGCAACGGCCGGTACGGGCTCATCGCGCTCGCGCTGCCCGACCTGTCGACCGCGTACTCGGCCGAGCTCGCGCACCACTTCGTCGAGGAGGGGCACGCGCGCGGCTGGAGCGTGCAGATCGAGGAGACCGCCGCCGAGCCGCGCCGCGAGCGTGACCTGCTCTCGCGCGCCCGGTCCCAGCTGGTCGACGGGCTCGTGCTCAACCCGGTGTCGCTCGAGGACTCCGTCATCAACGACGAGGTCGGCCTCGCGCGCGGCCCGCTCCCGCCCACCGTGCTGATCGGCGAGGTCATCCAGGAGCGCACCGACCAGGTGGGCGTCGACAGCGTCCTGGGTGCACGGCACATGACGGAGCACCTGCTCGCGACGGGGCGCCGGCGCATCGCCGTGGTCGGGGCGCCCGGCGCGATCGAGACCGCGGCCGCCCGCCAGCGCACGGAGGGGTACCGGCAGGCGCTCGAGGCCGCCGGCGTGCCGCTCGACCCGGCGCTCGAGATCACCGTCCCCCGGTGGACCACGGAGGCCGCGGTCGACGGCGTCCGGGCGTTCCTCGACGCCCACGACGCCCCCGACGCGTTCTTCTGCTTCACCGACTCGATGGCCGTCGGCGCGGTCAGCGTGCTGTGGCAGCGGGGGCTGCGGGTCCCCGACGACGTCGCGGTGGCCGGGTTCGACGACGTCGTCGCGAGCCGGTACGCCGTCCCGCCCCTCACGACCGTGGCGTTCGACCTGCGGCAGCTCGTCGTGACCACGCTCGACATGCTCGCCGAGCGGATCGCCGAGCCGCAGCGGGTGCCGCGGCGCGTCATGGTGCCGCACCACGTCGTCGCCCGGGAGAGCACCGCGGCGGTCTGACGAGGTCGACCGAAGCGGCGGTCTGAGGAGGTCGACCGAAGCGGCGGTCTGACGAGGTCGGCTGACGCGGCGGTCTGATGCGGCGCCACGACCGCGGCCCGGCCCGGGTGGTGAGGTGCGGCCTCGGCGTTGTCCGGTCCCTCCCGGAAACTCGCCTCTTGCCCACCCGTTCCAACGATGTAATGATCGGTCGCGCCGAGCACTCCAGGCCCTCGCGGGCTCCGGGAGCGCTCGGTCCCTTCTCGGGGTACAACGATGTAACCGCGTGTGTCTCACGAAGGAGTGACGGCATGAGAACGCACCACGCACCACCCGGCCCGCAGGACCTCGTCGCCCGCGTCGCGGAGATCGAGCTGAGCCGCCGGCAGATGCTCCTCGGCTCGCTCGCCGCCCTCGGCGGAGGAGCGGTGCTCGGCAGCCTCGCCGGCTGCGCGCCCTCCAGCGCCTCGGCGTCCGGCGTCCCCGAGCTCAGCTTCTGGCACCTGCTCAGCGGCGGCGACGGAATCAACATGGCCAACCTCGTCGAGAAGGTCAACGGCGAGCACGACGGCTACCACGCGACCCAGACCGTGCTGGCCTGGGGTGCGCCGTACTACACCAAGCTCGCCATGGCGAGCGTCGGCGGACGGGCTCCCGACGTCGCGATCATGCACGCCTCGCGCGTCGCCGGGTACGCGCCCGGCGGGCTGCTCGACCCGTGGGACCTCGACATGCTCGCCGAGGTCGACGTCGCGAAGGCCGACTTCCTCAGCCGGGTCTGGGCGAAGGGCGGTCAGAACGGCACGCAGTACTCGATCGCCCTCGACTCGCACCCGTTCGTGATGTTCTACAACACGGACATCGCGTCGAAGGCCGGCGCTCTCGGGCCGGACGGCCAGCTCGCGCCCATCACGAGCCCCGACCAGTTCCTCGAGGTCGCCCGGGCCATGCAGGCCGTCACGGGCAAGCACGGCCTGTCGTACGGGTACCTCGGCGACGGTGCGCAGATGTGGCGGCTGTTCTACACGCTCTACAAGCAGCACGACGCCGACTTCGACCTCTCGGGCGTCACCGCGCAGGTCGACGACGACGCCGCGATCGAGTCGCTCCAGTTCATCCAGCAGCTGCTCGACGGCACGATCTGCACCCCGAACGGCGACTACGGCACCGCGGTGTCGGAGTTCATGTCGGGGGAGAGCGGCATGTTCTTCACGGGCGTCTGGGAGCTCCCGACCGCCAAGAAGGCAGGCATCCCGTTCGACGCCCAGCCCATCCCGACGCTGTTCGGGACGCCCGCCGCGTACGCCGACTCGCACGCGTTCACGCTGCCGCACCAGTCGAACCCCGACCCGGTCAAGCGCAAGGCCACCTACCAGTTCGTGAGCGACCTCCTGCACCAGTCGCTCGACTGGGCTGAGGCCGGGCACATCCCCGCGTTCCAGCCCGTCGTGCAGAGCCCCGAGTACCAGGCGCTCGTCCCGCAGGCGCACTACGCACCCGCCGCCGAGATCCTCAACTACGACCCGGAGGCGTGGTTCACGGGGTCGGGCAGCGACTTCCAGAACTACTTCCTGGAGACCGTCCAGAACGTCTACCTGTCGGGCGCCGACGCGGCCAAGGGCTTCGCCGCGTTCGTCCGTCGCGTGAACGTGCAGCTCGCGAAGCCCAACCCGGTCTGAGCGCCCCAGCCCTCATCCCGATCGACGAAGGAGTCCGATCGTGTCCTCTGCCGCACTCGACGTCGGTGCCGGCCGCACACGTGCCGCCCGCACCGCGACGTCCGACCGGTCCCGCACCCGCACGCAACGCTCGCGGGACACCCGGATCGGCTGGTTGTTCGTCGCCCCGTTCGTCATCGTCTTCGCGATGTTCCTGCTGTGGCCCCTCATCCACGGCTTCTACCTCAGCTTCACCGGCGAGAGCATCACGGGCGCCGGCGGCGCGTTCCTCGGGTTCGACAACTACGTCGAGGCGCTCAAGGACCCGATCATGTGGCGCTCGATGCTCAACACGGCGTGGTTCACGCTGCTGTCGACCGTCCCGCTCGTGCTCGTCGCGCTCGTCATGGCCCTGCTCGTGTTCCAGGGCCTGCCCGGCCAGTGGCTGTGGCGGCTGTCGTTCTTCATGCCGTTCCTCATGGCGTCGACCGTCGCCGCGCAGTTCTGGATCTGGATGTACAACCCGCAGCTCGGTCTCGTGAACTACATCCTCGGTGCCGTCGGCATCGAGGGGCAGGCGTGGTTGCAGGACCCGCAGTGGGCGATGCTCGCGGTCGTCGTCGAGACGCTGTGGTGGACCGTCGGCTTCAACTTCCTGCTGTACCTGACCGCGCTGCAGAACATCCCCGAGCAGCAGTACGAGGCGTCCGCGCTCGACGGCGCCGGACGGTGGCGGCAGATCTGGTCGATCACGATCCCGCAGCTCGGTCCCACGACCGTGCTCATCGTGATCCTGCAGATCCTCGCGTCGCTCAAGGTCTTCGACCAGATCTACGTCATGACCAACGGCGGTCCCGGCGGCGTCACGCGGCCCGTCGTGCAGTACATCTTCGAGTCCGGCTTCACGGGCTACCGCTTCGGATACGCGTCGTCGATCGCCTACATCTTCTTCGCGGTCATCGTCGTGGTGTCGATCATCCAGCTCCAGTTCACGCGGAGGAGCCAGTCATGACCACGACCGTCGCACCCCAGCCCAACGCGGCGTACCGCCCCGGCTACACGCGCGGACGGTTCGCGCGGGCCGCGAACCTGCGGACCGGCGAGAAGTTCCTCAGCCCCGGCCGGATCGTCGCGATCCTCGCGCTCGTCGTCATGGCGTTCGCGTGGCTGCTGCCGTTCCTGTGGGCCGTCGTCACGTCGTTCAAGTCCGAGACGTCCGCGGCCGCGACACCGGTGTCGTGGTTCCCGCCCGACGGCTTCAACCTCGACGCCTACACGAACGTGCTCCGCGAGGGGAACATCCCGCTGTGGACGTGGAACAGCCTGCTCACCGCCACGGCCATCACCCTGATCACCCTGGTCGTCTCGTCGCTCGCGGCGTACGCCCTCGCGCGGATCGACTTCACGGGCCGCAAGTGGCTGTTCTGGCTGATCATCGCGTCGATCATCGTGCCGCCGCCGGTGCTGATCGTGCCGCTGTTCTACGAGATGCTCACGCTCAACCTCGTCGACACGTACTGGGCGATCATCCTCCCGCAGGTCGTCGCCCCGGCCATGGTGTTCGTCCTCATGAAGTTCTTCCAGCAGGTCCCGATCGAGCTGGAGGACGCCGCCCGCATCGACGGCGCCGGCCGGCTGCGGGTCTTCTGGTCGATCGTGCTGCCGCTGTCGCGGCCCATCCTCGCGGCCGTCGGGATCTTCGTGTTCATCGCGGCGTGGAACAACTTCCTGTGGCCGTTCATCATCACCAGCGACGCGTCGCTGATGACCCTGCCCGTCGGCCTGCAGACCGTGAAGAGCGCCTACGGCCTGCAGTACGCCCAGACGATGGCGTCCGCCGTCCTGGCGGCGCTGCCTCTCATCGTGGTCTTCCTCTTCTTCCAGCGGCAGATCATCCGCGGGTTCTCCACGACCGGCTTCGGCGGTCAGTGAGCCCGCTGCCACCCGTTCGACCTGTTCAACCTCCCCGACCTGAGGAGCCTCAGTCCCATGACCACCGCACACGTGACGCTCGACCGTGACTTCACCGCCGGTGAGGTACCCCGCCGGATCTTCGGCTCGTTCGTCGAGCACATGGGTCGGTGCGTCTACACCGGCATCTATGAGCCGGGGCACCCCGCTGCCGACGACCAGGGGTTCCGCACCGACGTGCTCGACCTCGTCCGCGAGATGGGCCCCACCGTCGTCCGGTACCCCGGAGGCAACTTCGTCTCCGGGTACCGGTGGGAGGACGGCGTCGGCCCGGTGTCCGAGCGGCCCCGGCGGCTCGACGGCGCGTGGCACACCGTCGAGTCGAACGCGTTCGGGCTGCACGAGTTCGTCGACTGGTCGCGCGTGGCCGGCGTCGAGGTGATGCAGGCCGTCAACCTCGGCACGCGCGGTGTCGGCGAGGCGCGTGCGCTCGTCGAGTACGCCAACCACCCCGGCGGCACCGAGCTGTCCGACCTGCGCCGCAAGAACGGCCACGACGAGCCGTTCGACATCAGGCTCTGGTGCCTCGGCAACGAGATGGACGGCCCCTGGCAGATGGGCGCCAAGACGGCCGACGAGTACGGGCGGCTCGCCGTCGAGGCCGCCAAGGCCATGCGGCTCGTCGACCCGACGATCGAGCTCGTCGCGTGCGGCTCGTCGTCGTCCCAGATGCCGACGTTCGGCACCTGGGAGCAGACCGTGCTGCGGCACACGTACGAGCAGGTCGACTACGTCTCCGCGCACGCCTACTACCAGGAGCACGAGGGCGACCACGCGTCCTTCCTCGCGTCCGCGGTCGACATGGACCACTTCATCGAGTCCGTCGTCGCGACCGCCGACGCCGTCCGCGCCGCCGGCAAGCACTCCAAGCGCATCCACCTCTCGTTCGACGAGTGGAACGTCTGGTACCAGACCGGCCGCGACACCGAGGACCAGCCGCACGTCATCGCGGAGCGCAACATCTGGCGCGAGCACCCGCGGATCATCGAGGACGAGTACAACGTCACCGACGCCGTCGTCGTCGGCACGCTGCTCAACTCGCTGCTCCGGCACGGCGACCGCGTGAAGATCGCCAACCAGGCGCAGCTCGTCAACGTCATCGCGCCGATCCGCTCCGAGGAGGGCGGCCCGGCGTGGCGGCAGTCGATCTTCTGGCCGTTCGCCCGGACCGCCGAGCTCGCGCGCGGCGAGATCCTGCGGCCCGTCGTGAAGTCCGACCGGTACGACACGTCGAGGTTCGGCGACGTCGACCTCGTCGACGTGTCCGCCACCTGGTCGCAGGAGCACGGCCGCGTCGCCCTGTTCCTGGCGCACCGCGGGCTCGACGACGACGCCACCGTGTCGGTCGACCTGCGCGGCTGGGACGTCGGCCGGGTCACCCGCGCCGAGGTCCTCGACACGCCCGACGGCGGCGACCGCTTCTCGTCGAACACGCAGGACCGTCGGGACACCGTCGGCCTCCGGGCGCTCGACGGCGTCACCGTCGACGGCGGCACCGTCACCGTCCGTCTGCCCGCCCTCTCGTGGGCGGTCGTCGAGGGGGCGGCCACCGCCTCCTGACCGGGGCGGCACACCCGCTCGTGGGCGGCGACCTGGGTGGAGGCCGCCGGCCACGACCCGGTTCCGCCGACCACCTCGGGGG
>JAEWCA010000523.1 GCA_023390875.1 Actinomycetes bacterium | reverse complement strand
GTCCCGCGACGGGGACCGGCCGCGGTGCGGGTCACGCGTTCGGGTCGACCGGGGGCGTGTGCCAGATGCGGTCGATGTAGTCGACCATGCTGCGGTCGGACGAGAAGAACCCCGAGCGGGCCACGTTGAGCACCGCCGACCGGGTCCATCCCTCGGTGTCGGCGTACGCGGCGTCGACCCGGTCCTGCGCGTCGAGGTACGACTGGAAGTCGGCCAGCACCAGGAACCGGTCCTCCTGCAGCAGGTTCGCGACGACGGGCTCGAACACCCGGCGGTCGCCACCCGAGAACTTCCCGGACGCGATGAGGTCGAGCGCGTGCCGCAGCGTCCGGTTCGACTCGTAGTACGACGTCGGGTGGTAGCCCGCGTCGACGATCTCCGCGACCTCCGGCTCGGTGAGCCCGAACAGGAAGAAGTTGTCGTCGCCGACGAGCTCGCGGATCTCGACGTTCGCCCCGTCGTCGGTGCCGATGGTCAGGGCACCGTTGAGCGCGAACTTCATGTTGCCCGTGCCCGACGCCTCCTTGCCGGCGAGCGAGATCTGCTCGGACAGGTCGGCCGCCGGGATGAGCGTCTCGGCGAGCGTCACGTTGTAGTTCGCGGGGAACACGATGCTCAGGCGCCCCTTGACCGCGGGGTCCTCGTTGATCGTGCGGCCCACCGCGTTGATGAGGCCGATGATCTGCTTGGCCATCCGGTAGCCGGGGGCGGCCTTCGCACCGAACGCGAACGTGCGCGGGGTGACCTTCTCGACGTCGAGCGTGCCCGACGTGATCTGCTCGTACAGCGACACCACGTGCAGGAGCTTGAGCGTCTGGCGCTTGTACTCGTGCAGGCGCTTGACCATGACGTCGAGCATCGTGTCGGGGTCGAGCTCGATGCCGTCCCGCTCGCGCAGCACGTCGACGAGGCGGTGCTTGTTGTTCGTCTTGATCTCGCGGAACAGCCGCCGGAACTCGGCGTCGTCGGCGAGCGGCTCGAGCTCCTTGAGGCGCTCGAGGTCCGTGACCCACCCGTCGCCGATCGCGCCCGTGATGAGACCCGAAAGGCCGGGGTTGGCGAGCCGGACGAACCGGCGGGGCGTGATGCCGTTCGTGACGTTGGTGAACTTCTCCGGGAAGTACTCGGAGAAGTCGCTCAGCACCTTGTCGCGCAGAAGCTGCGAGTGCAGCGCCGCGACGCCGTTGACCTTGGTGCCCGCGACCGTCGCGAGGTACGCCATCCGCACCGACCGCTCGGGGTGCTCAGCGATGATCGACATGCGCCGCACCCGCAGCTCGTCGTCCGGGTAGCGCTCGCGCACGCCCTCGAGGAACTCCTCGTTGATGCGGTAGATGATCTCCAGGTGCCGCGGCAGGAGCCGGCCCATGAGCTCCGCGGACCACACCTCGAGCGCCTCGGGCAGCAGCGTGTGGCACGTGTACGCGAACACCTGCTGGACGGTGGCCCACGCGTCGTCCCAGCCCCACTCGTACTCGTCGACCAGGAGCCGCATGAGCTCCGGGATCGCGATGACGGGGTGCGTGTCGTTGAGCTGGAAGATGATCCGGTCGGGCAGCTTGTGCAGGTCGAACCCGTCGGGCAGCACCTCCTCGAGGAAGTTGCGCAGCGAGCACGCGACGAAGAAGTACTGCTGCTGCAGGCGCAGCTCCTTGCCCTGCGGGGTCGAGTCCTCGGGGTACAGGACCTTCGAGATGTTCTCCGCGAACGTCTGCGCGCGGACTGCCTCCGCGTAGTCGCCGGCGTTGAAGATCTCCAGGTCGAACGCGCGCGTCGCCTGCGCGCTCCACAGCCGCAGCGTGTTGACGCGGCCGTTCTCGAACCCCGGGACCATGTAGTTGTACGGGACGCCGAGCACGCTCCAGCCCGGCACCCACCGGGTCCGCTCGGTGCCTTCGTCGTCGTACGTCTCCGTGTGACCGCCGAAGTTGACGGTGACCGCGGCCTCCGGGTGCGGGAACTCCCACGGCGACCCCAGGGCCAGCCAGTTGTCGGGCTTCTCGACCTGCCAGCCGTCGACGAACGTCTGCCGGAAGATGCCGTACTCGTAGCGGATCCCGTACCCGATGCACGGCACGTTCATCGTCGCGAGCGAGTCGACGAAGCACGCCGCCAGCCGCCCGAGGCCGCCGTTGCCGAGACCGGGCTCCACCTCGGCGTCGCGCAGCGTCGCGAGGTCGATCCCCAGGTTGCCCAGCCCCTCCTCGACGACGTCCTGCAGCCCCGAGGCGAGCAGCGCGTTGTCGAGCTGCCGCCCGAGCAGGAACTCCGCCGACAGGTAGGCCACCGACTTGGCCTGGAGCTCCTGCTGCCGGCGCAGCGTCTCGAGCCAGCGGACCATGAGGTAGTGCCGGACGGTCCTCGCCAGGGCGAGGTACTGGTCGTTGACCGAGGCCCGGGACAGGTCGACGCCCTGCCCGAAGTTGAGCTCACGCAGGAACTCGCGCGTGAAGCCGTCGACCGTGCGCTCGCGGGTGGCGATGGGTTCCGTGTTCTGGGTCACCTCTCGCACGCTAGCCACGACCGGGGGTCGCATGCCAGGCGGGGGCACGACGAAGTACGTCACCACGTCGCCCGGGGCATCCGAGCTCGTCGTGCTCGGCGCTCAAGTCGAGCATCTCGACCGTCGATATGGTCGACGACAGCAGCACATCGATCATCGATATGGAGGTCGGGCGATGACCACGACGGAGAGCACCCGTACGACCGTGCGGCGGGACGTCGCGACCGCGACCGTCGTCGGGATCCTCGTGGTGGCCGCGTGGCTGGCCGTCGTGGTCGGCGTGGTCACCGGGGTGCGCGGCGTGCTCGACGGGGCGGCCGCGGTGCCCGTCGCGATGGGCCCGTCCGCGCCGGCATGGTCGGAGGTCGTCGTACCGTGCGTCGAGGGCGACGGGTGCGAGCCGTCCACCTCGGCCGACGTGTGGCCGTCGGGTGAGCCCCTGCCCGCGCAGCCGACGGGGCCGCTCGTCCTGAACATGCTCGACGCGGACCCGCTGACCGCCGCCCTCGCCGGTGTGCCGGGCTGGCTCGGGCTCGTCGCCGGCGGGGCCGTGGCCCTGCTGCTCCTGCCCGTGCTGCGCGCGACGGCGGCGGGCCGCCCCTTCACGGCAGGCGGGGCTGGACGGCTCACGGTCGCGGCGTCCGTCGTCGCCGGCGCCTGGCTCTTCGCCGTCGTCCTGCCCGCGCTCGCCGCGCCGCGGGTCGTCGCGCTCGGCGAGCAGTCGACCCTGAGCAACGGCGTCCGTACGTGGGACCTTCCGTCCGGGTGGCTCGTCCCGGACGTCCACGTGACCTGGTGGCCGCTGCTCGTCGCGCTGCTGCTGGGCGCGCTCGCCGCGGCCGCCGCCCGTGGAGCCCGCCTCGCCGCCGACACGGACGGCCTCGTATGACCGACGACGACGCATCGCACCGCGTCGTCAGCCGGCTCGGCACGCTGCTCGACGAGCGCGGCATGACCCTCGTGCAGCTCGCCGCCGCGACGGGCATCACCGTGGCGAACCTGTCCGTCCTGAAGAACGGGCGCGCGCGGGCCATCCGGTTCAGCACGCTCACGGCGGTGTGCGACGCGCTCGGCTGCACCCCGGGCGACCTGCTCGACGTGGCCCCCGCGCGGGAGGACTGAGCTAGCCCTCGCGGCGACGCCGGGACAGGTCCAGCGCGTCCTGTGCGAGGAGCTCGTCGGAGCCGTCCGGGTCGGACAGCACCACCGAGTCCGGCCCGTACAGGTCGCGTGCGATCCGCACGGCCTCCGCCGGGTCGTCGATCCCGAGAACGTCGAGCAGCGTCGCGATGTCGTCGAGGTCGCGCCCGTACCGGCCCGCGGCGAGCTTCATCGCCAGCAGGTGCTCGGCGGGCGCCGAGGCCACGGACAGACCGGGGACGTCGAGAACGAGCGGGGGGACCTGCGCGCGGCCCGGCATGAAGGCCCCGGCCGCCGAGTTCAGCCACCCGTCTGGCAGGTGCCGCTCGGCCGCGAGCTCGGCCGCCACCCGGCGCACCTCGGTCGGTGGCGCGAAGACGGCGTCGACGTCGCGCGTGACGTCGCGCGCGTCGAACTGCAGCGCCATCGCCGCTCCGCCGACGACGTACAGGTCGCCGTGCACGCCGGCCGCGTCGAGGCGGGCGCCGAGCTCGGTGAGCAGCTCCACGATCTGCGCCCGTGACAGCTCCGCGGCGCTCATGCGGTGCGGAAGTTTCGTTCGTCGAACCAGATGCCGAGGCGCTTGAACTCGACCGGGGTGCGCTTCATGGCCATCGCACGGCCGGCACGCTCACCGGCCGGCCACCAGAACTGCCGGAGCGGTGGCACCGCCGTCCACGTCGGGACGCGCACGCCGGCGAGGCGCGCCCGGTAGGCGACCGCGGCAGCCAGGAGCGCGTCCCAGCGACTGTCGCCTGTCGAGGCCGGCCGACGCAGCGACGCGCGGGCCTCCGCCGGAGAGCCGGGCGCGGGCAGCCGGTTGACGCCGTCGAGCATGACCCGCAGCGCCTGGTGCTCGTGGCCTTCGGCCACCAGGTCGGCCATCCGCTCGGCGACCTGACCGACCGTCGGGACCGTGCGTGGCGGCTTGGCGAGCAGGCGTGCGACCTCCGGCTGGGATCGGCCGACGAGCGCGGCGACCTGCCGCTGCGACATCCCCTGCTCGGAGGCTTCGTGGACGACCTCGACGAGCAGGCGCCGGCCGCGCTCGACGAGCTCGTCGGCCTCGGCCGCGCGCTCCTCCAGAGTCTTCATCTCCGCCTCCTGATAGGAGATGCTATCAGCGGGTCGACAGACCTCGCAGGACGACGTCGAGGGCGAACGTGAGCTCGGCGTCCGGGTCGGACCAGTCACGGTCCATCGCGGAGGCGAGCGCGGGGTGCCGGGCGGCCAGCACACCCGGGAGCCACTCGGGCGGTTCGGAGCCCGAGGCGCCGGCGACCGCCGCGTGGCTGCGGACCAGCCCGTCGAGCAGCAGCGCGACCCGCATGCCGTCGAGCCCGGGCTCGTCCGCGAGCGCCTCGACGAGTGCGGCGATCCACCCGACGGGGTTCGGGACCCGGGGCGGCCCGCCAGGCGCGACCTGGGCGAGCCACGGGTGGAGCCGGTAGCGCTCGCGCAACGCCCAGGACCACGCGCGGGCGGCGTCCTGCCACGCCGTGGCGCTCAGCACCGGCGGCTCCCCGACCGCGACGTCGACCATGAGCTCGACGAGCACGTCCTTGGAGTCGACGTAGCGGTACAGCGCGGACGTCGTCATGCCGAGGTCGGCGGCGACGTTGGCGAGCGTCACACTCTCGAGCCCTCGCGCGTCGGCGATCGCGACGGCGGCGTC
Source organism: Actinomycetes bacterium (assembly GCA_023390875.1). Classification (GTDB taxonomy): domain Bacteria; phylum Actinomycetota; class Actinomycetes; order Actinomycetales; family Cellulomonadaceae; genus Cellulomonas. The sequence continues at coordinate 7,276 of JAEWCA010000523.1, read as the reverse complement.
CGCGACCTGCGCGATGGACAGACGTGGGCGCGGTCCGCGTGCGGTGCCGCCCTCCGCGCCCCACAGCACCCGAAGGGCCTTCGAGCCGTCCGTCTTCGGTGCATCCCCTTGACCTGGCATGGCGCCCATCGTACGGTACTTCTGTAAATGTGAATCACGTTCACAGTAACCACCTCGGGAGAAGACCATGAACGTCCTCGTCACCGGCGCGTCCTCCGGTATCGGCCGCCGCACCGCCGAGCTCCTCGCCGCCTCCGGCCACCGGGTGTTCGGCGCGGCCCGCCGCACGCACGACCTGCCCGCAGGTGTCACCCCGGTCCCCCTCGACCTCACCGACGACGCCTCGGTCGACGCCGCCGTGCGCCACGTGCTCGACGAGGTCGGCACGATCGACGTCCTCGTCAACTGCGCCGGCTACGGCGAGTTCGGCTCGGTCGAGGAGACGTCGATCGACGACGCCCGCCGCCAGCTCGAGGTCAACGTGCTCGGCGCCGCCCGCCTGATCCAGGCCGTCCTGCCCGGCATGCGCGCGGCCGGCGCGGGCCGCATCGTCAACGTGTCGTCGCTCGCCGGCGAGTTCGCCGCGCCGCTCGGCGGCTGGTACCACGCGTCCAAGTTCGCTCTCGAGGCGCTGTCCGACTCGCTGCGCGGCGAGGTCGGCCAGTTCGGCGTCGACGTCGCCGTCGTGCAGCCGTCGTACGTCGACACCGGCTGGCACGACACCGCGATGGACCGGCTGGCGGAGGCGTCCGGCACGGGCCCGTACCGGGCGATGGCCGACGCCATGCGGCGGTACTTCGCGAGCGGCCAGGTCGCGAAGCAGATGAGCACGGTCGACCAGGTCGCCGCGGTCGTCGCCTGCGCCGCCCTGGAGCCGAAGCCGCGCACTCGCTACCGCGTCGGCAAGGGCGCCCGCGTCGCCGTCGCGCTCGCCACGTTCCTGCCGGACCGCACGTTCGACGCGCTCACGCGGGCCCAGTTCGGCTACGGCCGCGTCACTCGCCCCACGGCGGCGTGAGGACGGTGTCGCCGACGGTCGCCCGCATCCCGGCGCTCGTGCACGCAAGCAGCGCCGCGTCCTCGTCGTACGGGTTGCGAAGCTGGAACGGCTCGCCGGCGGGTACGACGACGCCGTCGCCGGGTCGCAGTTCCCAGTGCTCGTCGCCGACGTGCGCGACCACACGGCCCGCCTGCACGACGAGCACCTCCTCCTCGCTCATCGTGTGGCACGGACTTTCCGAGCCGGCGGGCGCGGCGACGGTCCAGACGGCGAGCGCCCTGGTCCCGCGGCTGGGGGTGGCGACGGACGCGAAGCGGAAGCCGTGCATCTCGTGCACGACGGCATCGGCGGAGCGGGTGACGGACACAGGAGCGCCTCTCGGTCAGGTAGGTTGACTGAGTCGACGCTACGAGCGGATCGGCGCGTCAGTCAAGGCGCTTGACCGAGAGGACCCGCGATGACGGACCCCGTGCTCGGGCTCCCCGAGCTCCTGCTGGTCGTGACCCGCGGCGTCTTCGACCGGGTGCACGAGCAGCTCGCCGCCGCCGGCCACGCCGTGCGGCCCGCCCACGGGTACGTCTTCCAGCTCCTGGCGACCACGGGCGGCGCGTCCGGCACCGAGATCGCCCAGCACCTCGGCGTCACCAAGCAGGCCGCGGCCCAGCTCGTCGACGGGCTCGAGCAGCAGGGGTACGTCACGCGGACCCCCGACCCGCGCGAGCACCGCGCGCGCCTCGCCGTCCTCACCGACCGCGGCTGGGAGTGCATCCGCGAGGCGGAGCGCCTCTGGAGGGCGGAGGAGGACGACGTCGCGGACGTGCTCGGCGCGGCCGGCGCGGACGCCCTCCGGGACGGCCTCGCCCGTCTCGCGGAGGCGCGGGGGTGGCTCGCACCACCGCTGCGGCTCAAGCCGGTGTGGTGACCGACCGCTGCCGAACACCGGGCATCGGGGCCGGCCGCACGACGGCCGACGTCCGACGGGCAATACGCTTCGGCTGACCTCATGACGGAAGCGGGCGGGCGGCGGTGAAGCGTCGATGAAGAGCGCGCTGGTGCTCAGCGAGGACAGCCGTCTCTTCGAGACGGCTCGCGAGGTGATCACACGCCTCGGCGGAACCTCCGTCGAGGATGTGGCCCAGATGGACGGCCCGGACGGATTCCTGCTGACCGCGTTCCGCGTCCACGACCCCGGCGACTACGTCGGCGAGGAGCCCTTCGTCCTAGCCGAAGGCGCCGTCGACGCGCCGGACATGGCGCACGTGCACGCCGCCGACATCGAGTGCCGCTCCGAGGCGTTGTTCGTCGATGTCGGTCGGTCGATCGCGGCGGCCGCCAGGCACCCCGTCTGGGTGCTGGACGGCAACTCGGTCCTCTGGCCGGCCGACCGGCTGGACCCCGCGACGATCGTGCTCTGACGCGCTACGCGCGCAGCACTTGCACGCCGTCGCGCTCGAGCTCGACGAGCACCGGGTGCCGCGGCTCGGCGTCGCTGACGATCCCGGCGACCTCGTCAAGGCCGAGGACGGGGAACGGCGACGCCGCCCCGATCTTCTCCTCGCTCGCCATGACCCACGTCTGCGCCGCCCGACGGGACAGGGTGCGCTTCATCGCGGCCTCGTCGACATCGCCCGTCGTCAGGCCGGTGTCGGGCCGCACGCCTGTGACGCCCATGAGGAACAGGTCGGCGGTGACCTGCGCCGCCGCCTCGGCCGCCGCCGCGCCGGACGCGACGACCGAGTGCTTGAACAGCCGGCCGCCGAGCACGAACACGTCGGCGGGGTGGTCGACGAGCGCGACGGCGACCGTCGGGCTGTGCGTGACGACCGTGACGTCGAGGTCGTGCGGCAGCAGCCGGGCGACCTCGAGGGCGGTCGTGCCGCCGTCGAGCAGGAGCGTGCTGCCCGGCTGGATCAGGTCGAGGCAGGCCGTGGCGACGCGGTGCTTGCTGGCCGTCGCGATCTCCTGGCGCCGGGCGTAGGTGGCAGCGGCCGGCGCGACGGGGACCGCGCCGCCATACACACGCTGGCAGAGCCCGGCGGCGGCGAGCTCGCGCAGGTCGCGGCGAATGGTGTCCTCGGACGTGTCGAGCTCGGCGGCCAAGTCCTTCGCGACGAGCCGCCCATCGACCCGCAGGCGGTCGAGCAGGAGCTCCTTGCGTTCCGAGGCGAGCAGGTGCACGTTTCTCCTTGATTGTTCCGACTAGTGCATACTACTGGACATGGTTACTCCGATGCTCATCCTCATCGCCGGCCCCTACCGCTCCGGCACCGGCGACGACCCGGACCTCATGGCACGGAACCTCGAACGCCTCGAACAGGCCGCGTGGCCGATCTTCCGCAGCGGCCACATCCCGATGATCGGCGAGTGGGTCGCGCTCCCGGTGCTCAGCAGCGCGGGCGCGTCCGGGCCGCTCGACCCGATGGCCGAGCACGTCATGTACCCGACCGCGGAGCGTCTGCTGCAGCACTGCGACGCCGTCCTCCGGCTGGAAGGCGAGTCGACGGGCGCCGACCAGGACGTCGCAATCGCGCAAGAACGCGGACTGCCCGTCTACCACCGCGTCGAGGACATCCCGGGGTTCGCCGCGGCTTGAGCCGGGATCACATCCGCGAACCGCGGTGGTACCAAGTCATTCGTCCTGCTCAACCGCGAGGCGGCGACTGACCGCGCCGTCGGCGCCATCGCGAGTGCACACGAACGAGGCTGTCGCCGATCTGGAGCGGATCAACTGCCGCCACAACTTCATCGGCTCGGGGTGGGCATGTCCTGACTGCATTGACATCCAGCGCAGTGGTAGTCGCTGACGCGGACACCGTACGGCTGAGCCCTCTTCCACAGTTCCAGGTTCTCTGGACGGTTGTCCCCACGGTCGCCGTTCAGGTGATGCACCTGCTCGGTCCGCAGGACCGTACGCCCGATTACCTCTTCCATCACGAGCAGGTGCTCGCGTACGTAGCCCCTCCTGTCCGCCCGAGGGTGACCAGGGCGCATGAGTAGGACGTACCCCTCCTTCGTCACCGTCCGGCCGCCCTTGTAGTTGCCGTAACGACCATCAGCCCACTGCTTCCGTCGAGCGCAGCTCCTGGAGCAGCAACCGGTTCGCGAGTCCGTCCGAAGCTGAAACTCGATGCCGCACACAGGGCAAGTCACGGGGCGGGTCGGACGCTGGTACTTGGGGGCTGTCGTCACAAAATAACCATATGTCAGGTCGTGACGTCAGTGTGCACAAATGCCAAGGTCCGATGTGGCTTCTCAACGCTTTTCCCGGTCACTAGGCGCGGCGTCCTACGTCATCGTCAGCAAGGACGACCGGCTGTCACTGAAGTCCTCGCCGCATGGCGCCAGCCGGAACCACTCCCCGGTGTGTCACCCGCGGGCTGTTCACGAACGAGCAACTCCGAGCGGCGAAGGCCACGTTCATCGACCAGACACTGAGGCTGCTCTGGATCTCTCACGCGACCCCCAGCCGCACCTCATCAACAAGCGCAGGTGATCGAACTAGCGGAGGGCCTGCGACGTTTGTCATGACAAGCTCGTGATCCAGTCGTTCATGTCGGTCCGGACGACGTCGCCGGTGTAGACCGTGCCGACCGCTGACACCCAACGGGATGTCAAGAGCCCTTGGTTGTGTTCATTCAGATTCTGATGGAACACGTCGCCGATGTAGATGGGATGGGCGCCCCAGCCGCGCCCCGCTTCGTGGGCGAGGTGAGCTGCACGATTAACGACGTCACCCATGTAGATGACGTCGTTGATTCCGCTCCCGCTGAACCCCGCCTTGATCATGAGCACGCGACCGTATTCGACTCCGATGCCGATCCTGATCGGTTCGATGCCCTTCTTCCCGTAGTGGTAGTTCAGGAGCTTGATCAGCGTGTTCGCCTGTGAGACCACCGAGAAGACATCGTCGATGTGTGCCTTTAGTGTCGTCTTGTAGGCGGCCCAGACGCAGTCCCCGACGATGTTCACCTCTCGGACGTAGAGGTCCGAGTTCAAGATCGCGACCATCTCAGAGATGAACGCGCGGTAGATCTTTGCCAAGGTCGGGCGCTTGTGCTTACTAGTGAGCCCCGCGGAGTCGCGGATGTCGATGAAGACCGCGGAGCACATCCCGTAGAAGCCGTTGGTGTATGTGAGCTTGTCTCGGTCGGGAAGTCCGTCGACCTCCTCGAAGCTCCCGGCAGGCTGGTCGAGGATCGCCTTGATTCGGTCCGAGCTGCTTACGAAGTTGTATGCCTTGTAGTTGCCGTCCACGTGGCCTCGCTCGCTGGAGGTGTGTTGAGCCCGACACGGGGAACGTACCGGCTTCGTCCGACACCCACGGATATGTGCTGGACGAGGTCACCCATCGTGCGCGGCGTAGATCACGCCGATCAGACTCCAGCGCTCCGGACGCAACGCCTACGGATGCAGCCCTCTGTCGGAACTGCGGCCGCGCAACGGCAGCCGGTACGCTGCCGCCCGGAGGTGCCACATGGGCGGCCGGGCAAACATCGAACCGCAGATGCTCGCCGAGGCACGCGCCGAGGTCTCCATCGCCGATCAGAAGGCCGGCATCGTGCTCGCCGCGGCGGGCATCGGCTTCAGCGCCGTGCTCGGCGGATTGTTGGCCGGCAACTGGCGGCCCAGCATGTACAGCACGGCGGGTGAGGTGCTCTGGTGGATCGCCGCGGCGCTCGCGTTCGGCGTGATCGCATTCGCGGCGGCGGCGTTATGGCCACGCTTCACCACACGGGACGAAGACGACCTCGTCACCTACTGGGCACACGTAGCTCGGTACACGACGCTTGAGGCTTTGACCGATGCAATCGAGTCGCAGCCGCCCCCGGATCGCGCGCGCACTTTGCACCAATTATGGCGCCTGGCCCAGATCGTTCGAATCAAATACTGGTGCATGCGCGGAGCTCTCGTCAGCGGCGGACTCGCGGTGGCCGCGTTCCTGGGCGCCGGCCTCTTGGGATAGAAATCCCAAGCCCTTGGCGCGACCGGCTGCGAATGCCGTCTTCGCCGCACGGCGCCGGCCGGAACCACTCCCGGTCCGCCGCCCGCCGGCTGTTCACGCACGAGCAGCTGCGCGAGGCGATGGCCGGGATCGAGTTCCGGGACACCGACGCGTTCATCGACGAGATCCCCGCGGCGTACAAGGACATCGACCAGGTCATGGCGGACGCCGGCGACCTCGTCGAGGTCCGGCACACGCTGCGGCAGATCCTCAACGTGAAGGGCGACTGACGCGCGTCGGCCCCACCCCCGCACCTGCGGGTGGGGCCGACGCAGCCCGAGGCGTGGACACCGCCGCGACACCTCGGGACCGCGCACGATCTGATGGGGTCATGAGCCCCGTCCCGAACGTCGCCCTGAACAACGGCGTGCAGATCCCGCAGCTCGGCTACGGCGTCTTCCAGATCCCGCCCGACGAGACGAAGGACGCGGTCCTCCAGGCGTTCGACGTCGGCTACCGGCACATCGACACCGCGCAGAGCTACCGCAACGAGGAGGGCGTCGGCGCGGCCCTGCGGGAGTCCGGCCTGGCGCGCGGCGACGTGTTCGTCACGAGCAAGCTGAACAACGGGGCGCACGCACCTGCGGCCGCGCACGAGGCGTTCGACCGGACGCTCGAGCGGCTCGGCACCGAGTACGTCGACCTGTTCCTCATCCACTGGCCGCTCGCGATGCTGAGCGACTACGTCGAGACGTGGCGGGCGCTCGAGGAGATCCACGCGTCCGGACGGGCCAGGGCGATCGGGGTGTCGAACTTCCAGCGCGCCCACCTGCGCCGCCTCCTGGAGGAGACGGACGTCGCGCCCGCCGTGAACCAGATCGAGGTGCACCCCTACCTCACGCAGGTCGGCCTGCGGGCGCTCGCGATCGAGCACGGGATCGCCGTCGAGGCGTGGTCGCCGCTCGGCCAGGGCGCGGTGCTGGGCGACGAGACGATCGCGCGCATCGCCCGGAGCCACGACCGGACGCCCGCGCAGGTGATCCTGCGGTGGCACCTCCAGCACGGTCACGTCGTGTTCCCCAAGTCCTCGACGCGTGCGCGCATCGAGGAGAACTTCGACGTCTTCGGCTTCACGCTGGGCGACGACGACCTCGTGGACATCGACCGCCTGAACCGCGACGAGCGGACGGGGCCGGACCCCGACACGTTCGACCGGATGCCCCCGGCCTGACCCTTCCGTCCTCCCGGGGCCAGGCAGGTGCTGGAGCTGTCTCGCCGGCCACCACTGACGTACGCCTCACGGCTCGCGGCGCGGCCGTCCCGGACTGCGGGGC
>JAEWCA010000495.1 GCA_023390875.1 Actinomycetes bacterium | reverse complement strand
GCGTTGTTGTTTATACGTCCCGGGGGGGGCGCGGGGGGGGACGCCGTCGGCGCGGGCTGGCTCGGCTGCGCCGACCAGGTGGGGGTGCCGGTGCCGCCGGGGACGGGGGCGATGCGCGACGTGCTGGTCGGGTCGAGCGCGGTGTCACGGATGGAGCGGCGCGACCGTGCGGGGGCCTCAGGCGCCTGCGGTGCCGACCACGACGGCACCTGAGGCGTGTCGCTGGGTGCGCGCATCGCACGTCGGGAGACCGGACCCGAGGGGTCGCCGGAGGCACCCGTGCCGCCGTCGGCCCACGTGGGGTTACCGCCCTCGTCGGCGGCGCGCTCGAGCTCGCGACGTCGGCGCCGCTCTCCGGGTTCACTCATGACTGACCTCGATACAACCTGTGTTTCGCGATGTACTGGACCACCCCGTCGGGCACCAGGTACCAGACGGGCTGCCCGGCTCGGGCACGCTCCCGGACGTCGGTCGACGAGATCGCCAGCGCGGGGATCTCGAGGACGTGCACCCGGTCACCGGGGAGACCGTCCACGGTCAGCGTGTGCCCGGGGCGGGTGACCGCCACGAACTGCGCCATCGTGAACAGCTCCTCGGCATCTTTCCACGTGAGGATCTGCTCGATCGCGTCGGCTCCGGTGATGAAGAACAGTTCGGCGTCAGGGCGCTGCGCCTTGAGGTCGCGCAGGGTGTCGACGGTGAACGTCAGCCCTTCGCGGTCCACGTCGACCCGGCTCACGGTGAAGCTGGGGTTCGACGCGGTCGCGATGACCGTCATCAGGTACCGGTGCTCGGCGACCGTGACGTCCTGGTCCTGCTTGAACGTCGGGTGCCCCGTCGGCACGAACACGACCTCGTCGAGCCCGAACCGGGCGGCGACCTCGCTCGCGGCCACGAGGTGCCCGTGGTGCACGGGGTCGAACGTGCCGCCCATCACCCCGACGCGGGGTCGACGCTCCATGTCCTCAGGGGCCCTCACCGACCGGCGCCCCGGTCAGTGGCGGGTCCCGACGCTCCGGAACGCGTAGGTGACGAGCAGCATCGCGACGAGGCCGACGAACGCGCCGACACCGAAGACGACGGGCGAGAACGGCAGCTCGCGCGTGTGCTCGGCAGCCTCTTCTGCGGCGACGATCAGGGCAGCGTGCACGTCATTCCTCCTGGGGGGATTCGGGAGCGAGCGACAAGTGTCGCACGGTGAGCTGGGCCGTCAGGGCCGGACGTGTCCGTCGCCGTGGACGATCCACTTGGTGGTGGTGAGCTCGGCGAGACCCATGGGCCCGCGCGCGTGGAGCTTCTGCGTGGAGATGCCGATCTCGGCGCCCAGGCCCAGCTGGCCGCCGTCCGTGAAGCGGGTCGACGCGTTCACCATGACGGCCGCGGAGTCGACCTCGGCGACGAACCGCTCGGACGCCGCGAGGTCGCGTGTGACGATCGCCTCGGTGTGCCCGCTGCTCCACGTCCGGATGTGCTCGAGCGCCTCGTCGAGGTCGTCGACGACCCGCACGGCGAGGTCGAGCGACAGGTACTCGGTCGCCCAGTCCTCGTCGGTGGCCGGCACGACGTCGGCCTCGTCGGGCGCGAGCGCGAGCGTGGTCTCGTCGCCGTGGATCGTCACGCCCTCGTCGGCGAGCGCCGCGATGGCGACCGGCAGGAACTCGTCGGCGACGGCCTGGTGCACGAGCAGGGTCTCCAGCGCGTTGCACACGCCGACCCGCTGCGTCTTCGCGTTGAGCAGGATCGGCATCGCGACGGCCAGGTCCGCGCTCTCGTCGACGTACAGGTGCACGTTGCCGACGCCCGTCTCGACGACCGGCACCGTGGACTCCCGCACGACGGTCTGGATGAGGTCCGCTCCCCCGCGCGGCACGAGCACGTCGACGAGCCCACGCGCGTGCATGAGCGCGACGGCCCCCTCACGCCCGTACGCGTCGATCGACTGCACGAGGTCGCCGGGCAGCCGCTGCGCCACGAGCGCCCGGGACAGCACGTCGACGATCACCGCGTTCGACTCCGCCGCCGCGGTGCCGCCACGCAGGATGACCGCGTTGCCGCTCTTGAGCGCGAGCCCGGCGGCGTCGACCGTGACGTTCGGGCGTGCCTCGTAGATCATCCCCACGACGCCCATCGGCACCCGGACCTGCCGCAGGCGCAGGCCGTTCGGCAACGTCGAGCCGCGCACGACCTCACCGACGGGGTCGGGCAGGCCCGCGAGCTCGCGCAGCGCGTCGGCGATGCCCTCGATGCGTGCGGGCGTGAGCGCCAGGCGGTCGAGCAGGCCGGCCGACGTGCCGTTCTCGCGCCCCCGGGCCAGGTCGAGCGCGTTCGCCGCGACGATCTCCTCCGTCGCGGCGACGAGCGCGTCCGCGAGCGCCCGCAGCCCTGCGTCCTTCGTCGCCCGGTTCGCGGTCGCGAGCGCCCGGGACGCGACCTTGGCGCGCTGCGCGACGGCACGGACCTCGGCGGTGACGTCGACCTGCGCGGCGGCCGTGTCCTGCACCTGCGTGTCGAGGGAGGCGGTCATCCCGTCAGGGTAGTCCCGGCGCCCGACCTGCGGTGCGACGTCTCCGACGGGTGGTCGACCGCTCCCGCGGGCCGCGCCCGGCGGGCCGCGCCCTCCCGGACGAGCGGGATGACGTGCTCGCCGAACTCCACGGCGTCGGCGACCAGGTCGTAGCCGCGCAGGCCGAATATCTCGAACCCGAGGTCGACGTAGTCGAGCAGCGCGTCGGCGACGGTCCGGTACGAGCCGACGAGGGCGGTCGCGCTCGTCGGCAGGCCGCCCGCGCCCGCCACGGTGGGCGTCCACAGGGCCCGGTCGTGCCGCTCGCCCGAGGCCGCGAGCTCGGCGAGCCGCAGGTTCGCGGTGTTCTCCGGAAGCGCGCCGGGTGCTCGTGGTGCCTCGGTCATCGTGCGGGGCGCGGGTCTGCTCGGCCCGGCGAGCTCGTCGATCCGGGCGCGGACGGCGTGCGCCTTGGCCCATGCCTCGTCGTCCGTCGGCGCGACGATCGGCCGGAACGCGATCTGGAGCCGCGGAGTCGGCCGGCCCGCGGCAGCGGCGAACCCACGCAGGAGCTCGACCTGCGCCGCGGTGGCCGCGAGCGGCTCGCCGAAGAACGCGAACACGTCGGCGACGCGTGCACCGACCTGGAGCGCCCGCAGCGACGCGCCGCCCGCGGACAGCCCGGGCCTGGCCCGGTCCGAGGTGCGCGCGCGCAGCAGGACGTCCGCGTACTCGGCGAGGCGGTCGTAGCGGGCGTCCTTGTCGAGGACGTCTCCCTCCGCCCGTTGGTCGGAGGTGAGGCCGCCCGCGATGAGGTGCACCGTGACGCGTCCCCCGGAGAGCGCGTCGAGGGTCGCGAACGTCTTGGCCGCGAACGTCGGGGCCGAGACGTTGGGCCGGTGCGCGACCCGGAGGCGGATGCGGTCGCTGTGCACGGCGGCCCACGCCGCCGCCTGGGCCGGGTCGGCGCCGTCCGACGCGTACGGGAACAGCACGTGGTCCCAGCCGTGCTGCTCGTGCGCGCGGACGATCTCCCGGGTGTATCCCGGGTCCCAGACGGGCCCGACGAGCGGCGTGGTCTCGGTCGACGGGTTGCCGTACCCGGCCCCCAGGAACTCGACGGTCACGGGTGCACGGCCTCCGGCACGACGAGCCCGCGCGCCCGGCCCGGGTCGTCCGGCCCCCACAGCGTGGTCGACAGCTCGCGGCGCACGAGCGGGACGACCTCCTCGGCGAACCGGCGCAGCACGTCGTGCTGCTGCTCGTACGGCAGGACCGGGTTGAGCGAGACGGACTGCACGTCGTGACCGTAGGAGCGGTGGTAGTCGAGGATCTTCTCCGCGACGCGCTCGGACGAGCCGACGAGGGCCGGACCGCGCTCGACGGCGTCCTCGATCGTCGCGAACGACGAGACCTTGCCGGGCCGGGTGTCGCCGACGTGCCGGGCCGCCGCCCGGGCGGCGAAGCCCTCGTAGACCGCGCGGTACTCGTCGGTCGCCCGCTCGGTCGTGTCGGCGAGGAACAGGCCGCCCGACCCGGAGCCGACGTAGCCGACCGACGGGTCGTGCCCGTGGGCCACGAGCTGCTCGCGGTAGTGATCGATGAGCACCTGGTACTTCTCGCGTGGCTGGAGCGCGTTCGCGGTGAAGATCGGGTCGCCGTACCGGGCCGCGAGCTCGACGGCGAACAGGCTTGTGGCCGAGCCGTGCCACACCCGGAACGGACCGTCGAAGGGGCGCGGGAGCGTCGTGGCGTCGTGCAGCGGGGCGTGGAACCGGCCCTCCCAGTCGACGTGCTCCTCGCGCAGCAGCCGCCGCAGCAGGCCGTAGTTCTCCTCGAGGTAGTCGTACTGGTGGGCGATGTCGAGGCCGAACAGCGGGAAGTGCTTGTCCTCGTTGCCCTTGCCGATGACGATCTCGAGCCGGCCGCGGGACAGGAGGTCGATCGTCGCGTAGTCCTCGGCGACGCGGACCGGGTCGAGCAAGGACAGGACCGTGACGCCCGTGCTCAGCAGGATCCGGTCGGTGGCCTGCGCGAGCGCGCCCAGCAGCACGGTCGGCGACGACGACAGGAAGTCGCCCGCGTGCCGCTCTCCCACCGCGAACGAGTCGAGCCCGAGCTCCTCCGCGAGCACGGCCGTCTCGACGACGCGCTCGAGGCGGGTCGACGGGTCGAGCAGCTCCCCCGTCACGGGGTGCGGTGCGTGCGGGACGATGTCGAGGACCTGGAACCTCACGGACGTGCTCCTTCGTGCAGGGGGGCGGTGGCGGCGACGTCGAACCCGAAGGCGAGCAGGGTGCCACCCTCGACGACACGGGTCTCCCGGTCGGTCAGCCGGACGAACCCGAGCCGGTGGTACAGGCGGTGCGCCCCGGTCATGCGCGGGCCGGAGTTCATGACGACCCGGTGCAGGCCGCGCTGGCGGGCGAGCTCGACGACGAACCGGGTGAGCAGCGCGCCGACGCCCTGGCCGCGCGCATGCGGTGCGACGGCGAGCAGCCGGAAGTCGAGCTCGCCTTCCCGGCCCAGCGGGGAGATGTGCTCACCGGGCCGCGGGGTCGCGACGGTGCCGAGCAGCGTCCCGGTGGCGAGGTCTTCGGCGACCCACACCTGGGCGTCGCGCGCGCGGGTCGCGACGTCCGCGAGAGAGGCGCGGTACTGGTCGCTGATGTCGTAGTCGTGCTCGTACGCGGCGACGGACAGGCGCGCGACCTCGTCGTGCTCGTGCGGCGCGACGAGCCGGACCCGGACACCGGCCGGTGGGGCGAGGCCGGTCACCGGGCAGCCGGGTCGGCGACGGGCTCGTCGATCGGCAGGCCCGCCTCCTTCCACGCGGCGGCGCCGCCCTCGACGTGCACGACGTTCGTGAACCCCTTCTCGCGCAGCGCCGCGGCGACCGGGCCTGAGCCGCGGACCGACCCGCACACCACGACGATCGGGGTGTCGAGCGACACGACGGGCGCGAGGCGCAGCGACGACGTGAGGTCGAAGTCCGCGTCGACGTCGTAGCGGTCGACGACCGTGGCGCCCGGGATCGCACCCGTGCGGGCACGGCCCGCCTCGCTGCGGACGTCGACCAGGAAGGCGCCGTCGCTCACGCGGGCGGCGGCCTCCGTCGGGTCGACGAGCGGGGCCAGCGCGCCGGCCTCCTCGAGCGTGAGGTCCTCGGCGGGGGCGGTCGAGACGGTCATGCTGACTCCTTCGATGGGTGGGGACGGCCTCGTGCGAGGTCCTTGGCGAAGCACAGGCTGTGCGGGTCACCGGCGTACTGGCCGAACGGCTGGACGGCGTGCCAGCCCTCCCGGGTGTACAGCGCGACGGCCTCGGGCTGCCGGACGCCGGTCTGCAGCACGAGCGTCCGGACGCCGCGCGCTCGGGCCTCGTCCTCGAGGGCCGCGAGCAGCCGCGCGGCGAGCCCGCCGCGGCGGTGGTTCGGCGCCACGTACACGCGCTTCACCTCGTGCAGCCCGTCGACGAGCCGCAGCGCGGCCGTGCCCACCGGCGCGGCGCCCGCGTACGCGACGAGGGTCACGACGACGGTCGCCGGGTCGGACTCCGGGAACGGGCCGCGCGTGCGCAGCGCGTCCGCGTACCGGGGACGCAGCTCCGCGGACATCTGCTCGCGCAGCGCGGCCGCGTCGTCGTGCGTCCACGGCACGGCCTCGACGCGCACCGCCGTCGTCGTCGTGCTCATCGCAGCTCGAAGCCCTGGGCCTCGAGCGCGTCGCGCAGGCGGTCGCGGCCGTTGAGGGCACGGGGACCGGACAGGCGGGCGAGGATCCGCTCGACCCACGAGTGGGCGAGCCCCTCGTGCGCGTAGAACTCGCCGATCGTCTTCTCGTAGCCGTCGACCGCGGCGTGGTGCACGCCGTCGTCGTACGTCTCGTGGTGCAGCACCGCGGACTGCGGGAGGCGTGGCTTGACCCGGGCGCCCTCCGCGGGGTCGGGGTGCCCGACGACGAGGCCGAACGCGGCGAACACGTGCTTCGGCAGGCCGAGCAGCGCCGCGACCTCGCCGGGGCGGTTGCGCAGCGCGCCGATGTAGACGGTGCCGAGCCCGAGGGACTCCGCGGCGAGCACCGCGTTCTGCGCGGCGAGCGCGGCGTCGACGAACCCGACGACGGCGGTCTCGAGGTACCCCGCACCCGCGGTCGGGGCGCCATGGCGGTCCGCGATGGCGTGCGCGCGGGCGAGGTCGACGAGCCAGACGAGCAGCATCGGCGCCTGCGTGATGTGCGCCTGGTCGCCCGCGAGCGCGGACAGGGCCGCGCGGCGCTCGTCGTCCCGCACGGCGACGACGCTCCACAGCTGCAGGTTGGAGCTCGTCGCGGCGGACTGCGCGGCCGCGACGATCGTCGCGAGCGCCTCGTCGTCGACGGTGTCGGGCAGGTAGCGGCGCACGGAGCGGTGCGCGAGCTGGAGCGCGACGACGTCGGTCGCGGTCAGCCCGCCGGGCGCGGCGTCCGCACCGTAGCGGAGGTCGGCGAGCGCGGGCACGTCGAGGGCGGCGGCGGTGCGCTGCGCGTCGTCGAGGTCGACGGTCATGGGTGGCTCCAGGTCGGCGTCGTCGAACCGGGCGGTGTCGACCGTCCGGTCCGTCCCCGGGGACGTCCGTGCAGATCGCAGGGGCGCCGGCCCGCCTGCCGGGTCAGACGGCGGATGCGGGCGGCACGGTCGGTCGCGGAGGCCCGGGTGTCAACGGTCCGGCCTCCACGTCTCACATCGCGGGAAGTCCGGCACCTGCGCTGGTCAGGCCGGGAACGCGCTGCACACTCGCCGCCACTCGGAGAGGGGGTGGGTCCATGCCCGCACGTCAGATGAGGCTCGGCGCCTACCACACGGTCGGCGGCCACCACGCGGGCGCGTGGCGGGTGAGCACGCAGGTCAACGACACGGAGTCGCTCGCGCAGCACCAGACAGCCGCCCGGGACGCGCAGGACGGGCTGCTGCACTTCCTCCTCGCGACCGACGTGCTCGGCGAGCAGGGGGACCCCGTCTCCCCCGGGTTCCAGCCGCGGCTCGAGCCCGCCGTGCTCCTGTCCGCCCTCGCCGCGTCGACCGAGCACATCGGGCTCGTCGGCAGCTTCTCGACCACGTTCAGCGGCCCGTTCCAGCTCGCGCGGCAGCTGTCGAGCCTGGACCACGTGTCGGGCGGGCGGGCCGGCTGGAACGTGGTGACGTCGTTCCGGGCCGACGCCGGTGACGGGTTCGGGGCGAGCGACCTGCCCGACCACGTCGAGCGGTACGCGAGGGCGCACGACGTCGTCGAGGCCGCGCTCGCGCTGTGGGACGCGTGGGCGCCCGACGCGGTCGTGCGGGACCGACGGACCGCGACGTACGTGGACCCGGCGCGTGTTCGTCGCACCGAGCACGTGTCACGGTTCCACGAGGTCCGCGGCGTGCTGCCCGCCTCCCGGTCGCCGCAGGGGCGCCCGGTCCTGTTCCAGGGTGGCGGGTCGGACGCGGGCCTGGCGCTGGCCGCCCGGCACGCGGACGTGGTGCTCACCAGCCAGGACCACCTGCCCGACGCGCGGCGGCTCTACCGGGACGTCAAGGAGCGCGTCGCGCACGAGGGCCGCGACCCCGACGGCGTGCTCGTGCTGCCCGGCGTCATCACGGTGATCGGGTCGAGCCGCGCCCAGGCGCAGGACGTGCACGACCGCCTGCTGGAGCACGTCGACGACGCGCAGGCGCGGCGGCGCCTGTCCGGGATCCTCGGCTGGGACACGTCGGCGCTGCCGTTCGACGCACCTGTCGAGCCCGCCCCCGCGACCACGGAGGGCAACCGGGCCCGCGCCCGGCTGCTGCACGCCCGGGCGGTCCGCGACGGTCTGAGCATCGGCCAGCTCGCCCGTGTCGCGGCCGCCAGCCGTGGGCACCTGCTGGTCGTCGGGACCGCCGAGGACGTCGCCGAGCAGCTGCTCGCGTGGCACGCCGACGAGGCGGCCGACGGCTTCCTCGTCGGCCCCGCGGTGATGCCGTCGGGCCTGCGCCGCTTCGTCCGCGACGTGGTCCCGATCCTGCAGCGTGCGGGCGTGTTCCGGACCTCCCGCGACGGACGGACGCTGCGCGAGCAGCTCGCCCTGCCGCCTCTGCGTGAGACGGCGCGGGCGATCCGTTGACTTGCCCCGGGACGGCACCTACGGTCCGCGGCCGGTCACGAGTCCCGCCGTCTGGCTCGGCAGGTGGGACAGCAGCCCGCACCCGCGGGGGCTCCCGAGCACGACCCGTGCGACCACCGACGACCGGTCGCGCGTGCGTTCCCAGGAAGGCGACCCACCCATGACCACCACACCCGACGTCCTCGCTCCGACCACTTCGCTCCCTCTCACCGCGCTCGCCCGCGCGCTCAGCGACCCGAAGGGCTTCGGGGACGCGAGCCTGCGGCGGCGTCGCCCGGGAGACATCGAGCTGCTCGGCGGCATCCCTGACGACACCGCGCTGCCCGTCTCTGCGCTCCTCGACGCCGCCGAGCGGGTCCTGACCGGCGAGCGGTCCGGCCCGGCCGCGTTCCAGTACTCGCAGTCGGCCGGTCTCGACGGCCTGCGCGAGTGGGTCGCCGCGCGCGAGGGCGTGGACCTGGCCCGGGTGATCATCACGAACGGCGGGTTCCACGGGCTGTCCCTGGCCGTGCTCGCGCTCGTCGAGCGAGGTGCCACGGTCGCGGTCGACAACCCGATCTTCCCGCTGTTCCTGCGCGCGCTGGAGCTGTCGGACGGGCAGCCGCTGCCGATCGGCGTCGGCCCGCAGGGGCTCGACGTCGACGAGCTCGAGCACCGGCTCCGTGCCGGGGCGCGGCCCGCGGCCGTCTACACGGTGCCGGACTTCCACAACCCGACGCAGGGCACGCTGCCGGCCGACCAGCGCACGCGGCTCGTCGAGCTCGCCGAGCGGTACGGGTTCCTGGTGCTGGCCGACAACCCGTACCGCGAGCTGCGCTTCCGCGGTGGGGACGTGGACTCGTCGGCGTTCAGCACATCCGACCACGTGGTGCACGTGAACACGTTCTCCAAGACGCTCGGCCCGGGGCTGCGGCTCGGCTGGGTCGTCGCGTCGCCGCGGATCGCGGCCGAGCTGGTCAAGGTGCGCAACCGGCAAGACTCGCACACGTCGACGCTCGAGCAGGAGATCGTGATCGACCTGCTCACGCACGACCCGGCCTGGTTCGACGCGACGCTGACCCGTGCTCGCGCGCTGTATCGCGAGCGGGCCGACGTGCTCGTCGACGCGCTGCACGAGCGCCTGCCCGGGCTCGTCGAGACCGTGCGCCCCGACGGCGGGTTCTTCCTGTGGCCGCGCCTCACCGACCCGACGATCGACCCGGCCGCCCTGTACGCCGCCTCCTCCGAGCGCGGTGCGACCTACCAGCAGGGCGAGTTCTTCGCGTCGAGCGGCCGGCGCGAGTTCGCCGACCACCTGCGCCTCGCCTACGGCAACCACACCCCCGAGACGCTGCGGACCTTCGTCGACCGGCTCGGGTCCGCGGTCGAGTCCCTCCGCTGACCCCCCGACACCCCTTGGGAGCGCACTGCATGAGCACCACCCCCGTCCTGCACGTCGGCCTGGAGGTCGACGGCGCCGGAGCCCATCCCGCCGCGTGGCGTGCGGCCGCACGGTCGTCGGGCGACGCGCTCGGCGCCGCGCGGCTGCGCGACGT
>JAEWCA010000426.1 GCA_023390875.1 Actinomycetes bacterium | reverse complement strand
CTCGCCGACCTGCGGCACGTGCTCGTGCTCGCCGGCGGTGTCGCGGCCGACTGGGACGTGCTGCACCAGGCGGCCGTCGCGGCGCACGACGACGCGCTGACCGCGCTCGCCGACGGCTGCTCCGCGCAGACCGCCCGACAGGTCACGTGGCTGCGCGCGAAGCTGCGCGAGTCCGCCGCGCAGGCGCTCGTGAGCTAGCCGTCAGGTCGCCGGGTACGGGTGCTCGGCGAGGAGCCGGGCGAGGTGGACGGTGTTCGCGGCGAGCGTCGCGGTGGTCGACGCGACGTTCTCGGGCGTCTCGTCGAGGTCCTGGTAGTCGACGCCCTCCATCGCGCGCCCGACCCAGTACGTCACGGCACCCGGCGCGAGGCTGAACCCGACGTCGTCGAGCGCCTGGAACAGCTCGGCGCTCACGTGGTGCGCGCCGTCCTCGTTCCCGACGACCGCGACGGCGGCGACCTTGCCGTACGTGAGCAGCCGGCCTCGTCGTCGTGCTCGGACAGCTCGGCGTCGAACCGCTCGAGCGCGCGCTTGACGACGCTGGACGGCTGGCCGAGCCAGATGGGCGTGGCGAGCACGAGGATCTGCGCGTCGAGCACCTGCTGCCGGATCGCGGGCCACTCGTCCCCGTCGCCCATGTCGACCAGCACGCCGGGACGGACGTCGTGGTCCACGAGCCGCACGAGGCTGCCGGTCACGCCGTGCTCGGCGAGCGCGTCCAGCACCTGCCGCGCGAGGAGCTCGCTGCTGGACCGGGCGGGTGACGGCGTGAGCGTGCCGACGAGCGCGACCGCGCGCAGGGCGGCAGGCGTCGCGGGCGTCATCCCTGCCCGGGCTCGGTGCCCGTGGGGTCCGTGGGGTAGATCTTGCGGGCCGGCACGTCCTGGTTGTCGCCCTCGTCGGGTTGGCCGTCCACGGGTGCCGACCCGGGCAGCGGCTCGACGTCGTCGGTGCGGTCGGTCGTCACGGATGCCTCCAGGTGTCAGAACGCGTGTCGCCGGCCGCCCGGCCAGCCGAGGAGCACGCACAGGTCGCGCGCGTCGCGAGGGCCCGTGAGCGTGGCGCGGGCGACGGCCTCGACGCCGTCGGCCTCGCAGCGTGCGAGCTCGCGCTCGACGTGCAGGTTCCACGGCTCGGGCAGCGTGCCGAGCTCGTCGCCCGCCAGGTCGAGGACGCGGACGGCGTGGTCGGCGTCCCGCACGAGCCGCACGGACAGCCGGCCGAGGCCGTCGCAGCCGGGCGGCGTCGCGCGCAGACGCTCGTCGAAGCCGACGACGCGGACCGTCACGTGGCCACCGGTCTCGGGGACGACGCGCTGCAGGGGTCTGACGGTCGCGAGGCGGGCCGGCGCGGTGACCGTGGGGGTGGAGGTGTCGGGGAGGGGTTGCTGGGGCGCGACCTGGTCGATGACCACGGGTCTCCTTCGCCGCGCCAGGTGCGGTCCCGCCCGGGGGTGGTGCGGGACGCCGTCCGACGCGTCCTGGGCAACGGGCCGGTCCGCGTCCTTCTGCTCGAACGGGCGGGCACCTGTCCGGCCCATGCTGCCCGCCTCCGGGCCCGTCCGCATCCGGGCAGGACGTCCGTCGCGGACGGTCGTCCGACCCGCGCACGCCGCTGACGGGCGTCCGACGCGGTCGACGCGACCGGCGTGGGAGCGACGGACGCGGCGCGAGCCTCACCCGGTGGGTGTGATGCCGGGGCGTGGCGCGCCTGCCTAGCGTCGGACGCGAGGCGCCGACGGACGGAGGACTGCGATGCGGTGCGCGACGACCGTGACGGCCTGGCGATGACCGGGGAGCTCGAGACGCCGCTCTCGCTGCGCTGGACCGTGATGGCCCGTCGCGCGACCGGGGTCGTGCTGCGGTCGCTGGGTTCCGTGGCCCTCATCCTCGTCGTCTTCGCGGTGATCCCGTTCGACGTGCTGTCCGACGTGCCGCTGCCGATCTCGCTCACGGTCGGGCTGGTCGCGCTGCTCGCCGTGAGCGCGGTGCAGATCCGCTCCGTGGTGCTCTCGCCCTACCCGGCGATCCGCGCCGTCGAGGCGCTCACCGTCACGGCCACCCTGTTCCTGTTCCTGTTCGCCTCGGGCTACCTGGTGCTCGAGCAGGCGCAGCCCGACAGCTTCACGGGCGACGGGCTCACCCGCATCGACGCGCTCTACTTCACCGTCACCGTGTTCGCGACCGTCGGGTTCGGCGACATCGTCGCGACCAGCGAGACGGCCCGCATGATGGTGACCGTCCAGATGCTGCTCGACCTGCTGGTGCTGGGCCTCGGCATCCGGGCGTTCGTCGGGGCGGTGCAGCGCGGGCGGGAGCGGGTCAGCAAGGAGGGCGCCGCACGGCAGGGCGACGGGGGACCGCCGCCCGAGGTTGGGCCCTAGATCCCATCCGGCGAGCGCCGTGCGGCGGGACGATGGACGGGTCGGCGACCCCGACACCCCGACCGTGCACCCACGAGGAGCGCTCCGATGGCCACCACGCCCGCCCCAGCCTCTGCCCCCGTCACCGTCCGCAGCGTCGCGCACGCCGTCCGCTGGGCGCCGGCGCCGCAGTGGGAGCCCGGCCGTCGTGGCCGGTTCGTCGCCTACCTCGGCGGCAGCATGGTCGCGTGGACCGCCGTCGGCCTCGCCATCGCGGCACTGCTGGCGCGCGCGCTCCCCCTGCTCGGCTGAGCCGGCGCCGGGCTGCGCCTCAGCCCTTGCCCTTGCCGGGGCCCTTCGGCTTCGCCGGTGCCTTCGCCTTCGGGCTGTCTCTTATACACACCAGACGCTGCCGACGAATTAGACGG